>CAMKGX010000051.1 GCA_946412355.1 uncultured Clostridia bacterium | reverse complement strand
TGCCGGCGGTGGCAGCCGCCGGGCGAGCCTTTCTGCCCCTGCCATGAAAAAAGCACTTGCTTCGGCAAGTGCTTTTTTCAATTAAGTGAATTTGTAATTATACCTCCGCTGCAACAGTATGAATGAAATACGCGTTATCCAGCGATTCCATAAACAGATGGTCGTATAGAAGCTCATCCAAGTATTTTTCGAATGATTCTTTTTCAAAGAAGTATCATTTTTCCTGTTTGCATCTTGCCAACATTCTACCAAGGCGGTACAATAAAAACAGTAATCATTTGCGGGCTACTTTTGAATGGTGTGCGCTGATGATAATCACCTCAAAAGGGAAGCTGTGTCTACTTTTATGTCATTGTGTATTAACGGACAGGAGCGTATAAAATGAAACGAATCAGGGGGTTGATGCTGCTAATGGCAAGCTGTTTGACGCTGCTTTTCGGCTGCGGCAATCGCGGCAGAGAGACCGTGACCAACCGAAACATCCCCATCGAGGACATCACCGCGTTTTACTTTACCGTCGAGAATGTCAATTTCGACGCCTTTTACCAACGATATCGCTTTTACGCCGACAACGGCGCATACATCTTTGACCACGAAACCCGGGAAAGGCCCGGCGATTACGGCCCCACCACGGAGGCGGACGTCACCGATACCGGGACCATGACCCTGACCGATGAGGAATGGGCCGAATTCCTGGGCTTCTTGCAGGATGGCACGGTCAGCGCCCGGAATGATTCTGCCGACGCGGGCGGCGACGGGCCCTGGACGTTCCTCTATTGGAAGAACGACAAGGCGAAATACCAGGTCTTTTCCTTTCGGGATGACGGGACAAGGCTTCAGTTCGAGGCATTTTGCGCCGCGCTGGCCCAGACGGCGCGATAAGCCGCAGGACACGGTGTGAAGGGGGATAATATGAAGGATTTCAGCCTGCACAGATTGAGCTACAGCCCCGGCTACGGCGACATGCTGGGGCAATACGAAAGCAGCACCCTGCAAAAAACCCCGGACGGCGGCTGGACCCTGGCCTGTACCCGCCGGGAGCGCCACGACCTGCCCAAGGTCACCGCCACCTACGCCGTCGACCACCGGGTGGTGGCGGAGCTGACGACGTTTATAGCGGAAAACAACATCCTCTCCCTGGAAAAACGCCCCCAAAGCAACCTCTTTGTCACCGATTACCACCCCTGGGGCTGGCACATGGACTACGACGCCACCACCTTCGGCAAGCGGGAGCGGAAATACTGGCGCATCGAGGAGCATCAGCGATACTCCACCCGGGATTACAAAATCCTCAACGAACTGCGGGAGCGGTTTGAAGCCCTGCGGGGGGAGAAGATTTCGGAGACCACCGAGGAATAAGTGTCCCGCCGGGCCACAGATCCCGCAGAGCCGCACAGCCCCCTTCGCCTTGCCCCTCCGACCCCGATGTGATACACTATACCAAATCCCACCCCCAAAGGAGACCGCTCCATGAAAAACGGTGAATCCACGTTTGATATTCTCTACCTGCTGTTCGCCATTGTGGCGGGCTGCGTGATGCTGGCCAAGGCCCGCTGCCGCACCGAGAAGCTGATGGGCCTGGCGGCCCTGATCCTGGGCTGCGGCGACGCCTTCCATCTGGTGCCCCGGGTGCTGCACTACTTCATCGACGCCGACTTCACCATGGCCTTGGGCCTGGGCAAGCTGGTGACCTCCCTGACCATGACGGTGTTCTACGTGCTGCTGTTCGCCATCTGGCAGGGCTACTACCGGGAGGCCAAAAGCCGGGGCCTCACCATTCTCATCGTGCTGCTGACGGCCTGCCGCTTCGCCCTGTGCGCCCTGCCCCAGAACGGCTGGCTGCAAAACAGCAGCGACATGACCTGGGGCATCCTACGCAACGTGCCCTTCGTGGTGCTGGGTGGCCTCGTGTGCCTGCTGTACTGCCGCAACCGCCGCCTGGCGCCCCGGTTCGCCCTGGTGTGGGTCTACATCATGCTGTCCTTCCTGTTCTACATCCCCGTGGCGGTGGCCGCAAGCCTCCTGCCCATCCTGGGGATGCTGATGCTGCCCAAAACCGTCTGCTACATTCTCCTCATCGTCACCTTCCTCCAGGCGGTGCTGAAAGACCCCGTCCGGGCGGAGTGAACCAAACCAAAAAAGCACGCCCCGTGGCGTGCTTTTTTCATTGCCGGGAAAGCCCCCTTTACGCCCCCGGGAAAATACGCTATAATCCCCATAGTGAAGAATCCATTATGCCAGGTGAGTGATTGTATGATACCCCTCCGCTACGGTAACACCAATACCTATTATTTCCCCGGCGAAAAGGGCGGCCTGCTGCTGGACACCGACTGGGCCGGTACGCTGAGCGCGTTCTTCCGGGCGCTGAAGCAAAACGGCCTGACCCTGGACCGTGTCTCCCACCTGCTGCTGACCCACTGCCACGGCGACCACATGGGCCTGGCGGGGGAGCTGCAGCGCCGGGGCGTCCGGCTTGTGGTGACGCTGGAGCAGCTGCCCCACCTCCATGACCCGGACCCCATCTTCGCCCGGGACAGCCGCCTCGATTACCTCCCGGCGGATGAGACGGCGGCGGAGGTCATCACCTGGGCCGACAGCCGGGCCTACCTTGCCGCCCTGGGCATCGCCGGGGAGATCATCCCCACCCCCAGCCACAGCGCTGACAGCGTCTCTCTGGTGCTGGATAACGGCGATTGCTTCGTGGGCGACCTGGAGCCCCTGTCCTACCTGGCGGCCTATGAGGGCAGCAACCCCGCCCTGGCCGCCGACTGGCAGGCCATCCTGGCCCGCCATCCCCGCACCGTTTACCACGCCCACGCCAACGCCAAAACGCTGTAAGGAGGCGCCTATGGAAAAGCAAAAAATCTACATCGCCGCGCCCCTCTTTTGCGAGGGGGAGCGGGCCTTCAACCTGCGCATCGACGAGATCCTCCGCCAGTGCGGCCACGAGACCTTCCTCCCCCAGCGGGACGGCGGCTGCGTGGCAGACCTGCCCGACACCATTGACGGCCTGCCCAAGCGGCATTATTTATTCAAGCTGGACTGCGCCCACATGGACTGGTGCGACACGGTGCTGTTCGTCTTCGACGGCCGGGTGCCCGACGAGGGGGCCTGCTTCGAGCTGGGCTACTGCTACGCCAAGAGCAAGCGCTGCATCGGCTACAAGACCGACGTGCGCAGCTTCATCGACGGCTTCGACAACGTGATGCTCCACGGCGCGCCGGAGACGGTGCTGCACAATGAGGAGGAGCTGCGGGCCTTCTTCGGCTGAGGAGAGAAAGGAAGGATTGCCATGAATAAAAAGGAAACGAAAGAAGCCCCGGAAAAGCGGGAGAAAAACGAGGATAAAAAGGGCGGCTCCGGCCTGGCCCTGGGTATGGCTCTGGGCATGGTGATCGGCGCAGCCATCGGCGGCGCCACCGGGAATATCGCCCTGTGGCTGCCGGTGGGCATGTGCCTGGGCATGAGCTACGGCCTGCTGTTCCGCAGCGGCGAGGATGAAGAGGACGAGGAGGGCGCCGATGCCCCGGCGGAGGACGCCCACAGCGCCGACGCCCCGGAGGACAGGGCGGAATGACCGCCGTCTATCACCTCCCCGGCCTGTTTGAGTTTTATGACCTCTACCGGGTCTTTCTGCCCCTGTACCGGCAGCACCGGGACTGGTTTTACCCCTGGTGCGACATCGGCTCCCTCTACGGCGCCCCCGCCGACTGCCTGTGGGGCGGCGGCCGGGTGGGCGATGGGGAGGACCGGCCCCAAGAGGTGGCGGCCCTGCTGGCAGAATACGGCGTCTCCGCCCGGCTGACGTTCAGCAATTCCCTGCTGCGGGAGGAGCACCTCTCCGACCCCCGGTGCAACGCCCTGTGCGAGGCGTTTGCCCAGAGCGGCGTAGAAACCGGCGTCATCCTCACCTCGGACCTGCTGCTGGCCTATCTCCGGGAGCAATACCCCGCCTTTTACTTCGTCTCCTCCACCACCAAGGTACTGACGGACTTCGCCCAACTGGAACAGGAGCTGCGCCGGGAGGACTTCCGCTTCGTGGTGCCGGATTTCCGGCTGAACAAGGATTTCGCCCGCCTAAACGCCCTCCCCGACGCGCTGAAACAAAAGGTGGAATTTCTCTGCAACGAGTGCTGCCACCCGGAGTGTACCCGGCGCCGGGCCTGCTACGAGGCGGTCAGCCGCCAAAGCCTGGGCCGGGACGCCGACCACGTCTGCCCCTGGGCAGGGGAGGGGGGCTACCGCTTCTCCGCCGCCATGGAGCGCCCCACCTTCGTCGGCATCGACGACATCCAAAACGTGTACCTGCCCGCTGGCTTCCGCCACTTCAAAATCGAGGGCCGCAGCCTGGGCAGCGCGGTGGTGCTGGAATTCCTCCTGTATTACCTGACCCGGCCGGAATGCCAGTTAAAGGTCCGGGAGGCGATCTACCTGGACAGTTCACTGGATTTGTTCTAAAAAAATCGGCCACCGCCGTGTCCGCCGTAGGGGCGCTTCATGAAGCGCCCGCGACCCGGCACCGACCACCGCCAAGGCCGGTTGGATGGTACACGGCCTCCACCCGCACCGTAGGGCGCGACGACCTCGGCGCGCCGTACCCGGTGGCAGGTCAGATAAAAGGCGCGTTGGTTGCGCATAGGCGCCGATTCTGTCTGTAGGGGCGGGGCTCTGCTCCGCCCATTTTTGTTCACCGTCGGTTTTCCGGGCGGAGCAGCGCCAGCGACACCCTGCGAAGAATGAGCAGTCGGTGGAGCCAGTGCCCTTGGGGTAAGCCCCGCCCCAACGAACGACATCGTAACGCTTCACAACCAACGAAGCCAGTTATGATAACCATCGCCGTTACGGCGCGCCGGGTCGTCGCGTCCTACGGAGAGACCGACCCCGACTGCCATTCCATCTGGCCTGTCAGTTTTACTGCCGTGCTGGCGGGACACATAGGTCCCGCCCTACGGAAGGACGCCCCCCATTACCAGGGTAACGCCTACCGCCCCGGGTGGGTGGATGGTACACAGCATCCACCCTCACCGTAGGGGCCGACGCCCTCGGCGGCCCGTAGCTAAGGCAGCGACCACCGCCAAGGCCAGTTGGATGGTACACGGCCTCCATCCGCACCGTAGGGCGCGACGACCTCGGCGCGCCGTACCCGGTGGCAGGTCAGATAAATGGTGCGTTGGTTGCGCATGGGTGCCGATTCTGTCTGTAGGGGCGGGGCTCTGCTCCGCCCTTTTTGTTCGCTGCCGGGTTTCCGGGCGGAGCAGCGCCAGCGACACCCTGCGAAGAATGAGCAGTTGGTGGAGCCAGTGCCCTTGGGGTAAGCCCCGCCCCTACGAAATCATACCCCCATTGCCCTATAGAATAATTAAAAAAGGGAACTGCCGACACCTGCCGGCAGTTCCCTTCCATCATCATAATCCCATTTTCACAGCCGCCCCTGCAGCCGTTTCAATAAAAACTGTGCCGTCAGCCCGGTGAATAATCCCGTCACGATGCCGCTGAGCAGCAGCACCGGGAGATACACCGCCACCGCCCAGGAGCGGTACACCGCCAGGCAGACCGCCATCTGCCCCAGGTTGTGACACATGGCCCCCAGGATGCCGCACACCCATAGCTGCTGCTCGGTCAGGATTTTCCGCAGCGCCGCCATGGCCGCCCAGCAGAGAAGCCCCCCCGCCAGGGAGAACCACAGCGCCATCACCGACCCGGCAAACACGCTGCCCAGCACCACCCTGGTCAGCAGCACCAGCAGCGTGTCCCTGGGCCCGAAGCGGAACATGGCGTACACCGTCACGATGTTGGCAAGCCCCAGCTTCACCCCCGGAATGGGCACCGGGGCGGGGATCTGGGCCTCCACCACGAATAGTATCAGGGCCACCGCCGTCAGCAGGGCCAGCTTTGTCAGCCGTTTCACGTCCATATCGTCACCGTGTGGCCCCGTCGGCGGCAGCCCCGCTGCGCACCGAGATCACCAGCCCGTGGGGCATGCACACGATGGGCATGGCCTGGTCGCTGAGCCACCCCTGCTGCACGCAGATGCCGTCGGGGCAGTCCGCCTCCGCCACGCAGATGCGGCCCGGCTCCACCAGAATGGTATTGTGGCCCCCCTCGGTCTCCACCTCAATGATATAGCTCTCCTTCACCCGGGTCAGGTCGATGACCTGCTGCACCTGCCCGCCGTAATAGACCTCCACCACTGTGTCATTCTCCCGGCGGTACAGCACATAGAGGGACGCCACCGCCAGCACCACCGCCAAAAGGGCGATGATTTTGGCCCATGTCTTATTCTGCACGGCGCGATCCCTCCTTTGTTTCAAAATGAACTCAATCCTCTTTGGGGAAAATCCCGTTGGCCTGGCAGAACTCCCGGAACAGCGCCGCCCCCAGGGCCACCGTCTCCAGGCACCGGGTGCCGTCATCCCGGAAGTACTCCGCCTTCAAGGCGGCGCAGTCGGTGTGGCCCAGAGCGGTGGCAAAGGCGTCCACATAGTCGGCGCACAGCTCCCCGAAGCCCTCGGTGGCGTGGGCCCGGCCCTCCACCTTCAGCCGCCCCAGGGCGGCCATGGCGCCGCACAGCGCCCCGCAGGTGATGCCGCAGCCGCACCCGCCGCCGAAGCCGCTGACCAGCGTGTAGTCCTCCTCCCGCAGCCCCAGGCGGTATACGTCGTTCAAATACCGCAGCGTGGCCTCGGCGCAGTTGCCGTCGTCCGTCAGGTAGTATTTCCGCAGCGCCTCTTCCATGGGCTCCGCCTCCTTTACGGTACAGGTACGTCCATTATACCCGTTGCCGCGCCGTTGTGCAAGTCACTTTCCCGTCCTTTACAAATCCGCCCTTTCGCGGTACAATACTTGGTTGTAAGCTCGTCGAAACAGGGTACTTTGGACGGCCCTTCATCCACCGCCATCCCCCGGATTTCGGCACATCATAAGAGAGGAGAATCACCATGTCCAGCTTTGAAAACCTGCGCATTGTGGACAATTTCTACCAGACGTCCCTGTATTTCCCCATGCCCACCGTGGTCATCAGCACCCTGTGCGAGGATGGCTCCACCACCCTGGGCCCCTACTCCCTGTGCCAGCCCTACTATGTGGCCGGCAAGGGCTATTATGCCATGCTGCTGTGCTGCCGCAATTCCTCCAACACCGCCCAGAACATCCTGCGCAACGGCAAGTGCGCCATCAACTTTGTGGACGATAAGCCCGCCACCTTCAAGGAGTGCGTCAAGCTGTCCTGGCCTGGCGACAAGCCCGAGGACAAGATGCCCAAATGCAACTTCCGCCTGGAAAAGAGCCAGATCGAGGAGGAGAGCGGCGAGCAGCGCCCCCAGGTGCTGACCGACGCCATCCAGGTCATCGAGTGCACCTGGGTCCGCGAGCTGGACGGCGCCCAGGACGACAAGCCCGGCGTGCTGGACGGCTACCAGCCCCCCTATCACGACTTCAACGGCATCACCTCCCAGTTCGGCGCCCACTTCATCCTGCGGGTGGACCGGATTTTGATGAAGAAAAAGTACAGCGACGCCATCATCAACGGCGTCCGCTCCCGCGACTTCCCGCCCCTGCCGGTGGACTACGGCTACCGTGACAGCAAGAATTTCTGGTTCCACCGCCACCGCCGTATGCTGGCGGAGCTGCTGCCCATCCGCAAGGCCAGCCTGGCGTCCGTCCGCTACGCCGCCGACCGCATCGACGACAAGGTGAAGTTCACCGACGACGCCCTGGAGACCATCCTCAACGTGCCCCGTGTGTTCCTGCCGGTGGTGCTGAAGGGCTGCGTGGCCTGGGCCAAGGAGAACGGCGTGGAGCTCATCAACGCCCAGCACATGCAGATCATCAACGATAAGCGGGCCAAAGAGAAGAACAAGAAGTGAGGCGTGGGCCAGGCCATGATGCTGCTGGGCGCGTTGAGCCTCCACCGGGCCGGATTGCGCAACATGCAATAATTATCAAAAAGGAGTACGTTTTCCCTATGGTTTTCCCTGTTACCTTCTGGCTGCTGCTGGCAGCCGCGCTGGTCATCAGCGCCATCGGCTTTAAGAATTACGTCTGGTTCATCTCCCTGGGCTACGGCTTCTCCATCGCCGGCGAGGGCCTTTTGATGCTCATTCTCTTCCGCCAGGGCCTGGGCTGGGCCGCGGCGCTGTGCTGCCTTATCTTCATCGCCTACGGCTGCCGCCTGGGCGGGTATCTTGCCTACCGTGAGATGAAAAGCAGCTCTTATAAAAAGAACATGACCGGCGAGATCAAGGACGGCAACACCGTCCCCTTCGGCGTGAAGCTCGCCATCTGGGTCACCTGCGCCCTGCTGTACGTGCTGGAGGTGCTGCCGGTGTTCTATCGCCTGTCTAATGGCGCCGGCGCCAACACCTGGTTCTATGTGGGCATGGTGGTGATGGTGCTGGGCATCGCCCTGGAGTCCGCCGCCGATTGGCAGAAAAACCGTGCCAAAAAGGTGAATCCCCGCCGCTTTGTGGACACCGGGCTCTACCGCCTGGTGCGCTGCCCCAACTACCTGGGTGAGATGCTGTTCTGGACCGGCGTGGTCATCAGCGGCATCGGCGGCGTCCACGGCGCGGGCCAGTGGGTGCTGTCCCTGCTGGGCTACGCGGGCATCATCTTCGTCATGTTCAGCGGCGCCCGCCGCTTGGAGCTGCGCCAGACCAAGAACTACGGCGCCGACCCGGAGTACCAGGCCTACGTGAAGAAGGTGCCCATCCTGGTGCCCTTCATCCCCCTGTACAGCGTGGCCAAGTACAAGTGGCTGGTAGCCTAAAATGTTGGATAATACATAAAAACAAGCCGGGAGACCGAAAAAACGGTTCTCCCAGCTTTCCTTATACAACAATCACAATGCCCCGCAGGGGCAAATCATGTGCCGCAGGCACAATTCATGCCGCCAGGCAATTCATGCGCGCAGCGCCATTCATTCCCCGGTAAACCACACCGGCAGCCCCTCCCACGGGCAGGGGACGGTGACGGTCTCCCCGCCGGGGTACGCCGCCCCCTGGCCCCGCAGCCGCCAGCGCTCCGCCGTGGTGGGCAGGGTGACGGTGACGCTGTCCGCCCCTTGGTCAAATACCGGGCAGGCCAGAATATCGTCGCCGCAGAAGAAGCAGTCGCTGTCGCAGTCGTACCCCGGCTGCCGCAGGAACACCGGGTAGATCAGCGGGTCGTGGCTCCGGCGGCTGCGCTCCATCTGGCGGTGGAGGTAGGGCGCAAGAGTCTCCCGCAACGCGAAGATCTGCCGCACCGCGTCCATCTTTTCCGGGTACAGCCAGGGCATGGTGGACGGCGCCCCCGGCTTCCAGGAGTGGAGCACGAACCGGGGCAGAAACACGCCGTATTGCAGCCACCGGAAGAACAGTTCCTCGTCGGGCTTCGGCCCGGCAAAGCCGCCGATATCCGGCCCGAAGAAGTAGAAGCCCGACAGGGACATGGTCATGGCCTGGTAGTGGTTATACCGCAGCTCCCGGAAGGCGGTGTAGTTGTCCCCCGTCCAGGTGGTGGCTACCCGGGTTGTGCCCGCCATGCCGCACCGCGACACGTTGCAGGGCTCGGCAATGCCCGCCTCCCGGCAGGCCTCCCGGCTGGCCCGGGCCATGAGATAGGCAAACAGCGGCCGTATCCGCTTCGCGGGCAGGGGCTGGCCAAACCCACAGGCCATCACGTCCTCGTCCCACACGTCGTACTCGTTGTTGTCGTTCCAGATGTGGCGGTAGCCCCGGTCAAGCAGCTCCCGCCGCACCTGCCTTTTCCAGAAGTCGTAGGCCGCCGGGTTGGTGAAGTCCAGATAGCTGGCCATGCCGCCCCAGAAGGGGAACAGCGCCGGCCGCCCGTCGCCGTAATGGAGGAACAGCCCCTCCGCCGCCATCTGGTCATACAGGGGATGGTCCGTCAAAAAGGCGGGCTTCACGTTGGGCAAAAGCTCCATGCCATGCTGCCGGAAATGGTCCGCCAGCCCCTCCGGGGAGGGGATTTTGTCCCGGTTCCAGTGGAACACGCACCGCTTGTCGCCGATCTGGGTGTAGCCGCTGGAGAGGTAGAAGCCCCGGGCGGTGACGCCCTCCTTTTCGCATTTCGCCACAAAGCCCCGCAGGCGGGCGTCGGCGTCGGGGGCGTCGGTGTATTCCATGGTGCTGCCGCAGTAGGAAAATGCCCACACCGGCACCGGCGCCATCTCGCCGCACAGGGCGGAAAACCGCCTTACGATCTCCGCCGTGGTGCCCAGAATGAGGTAGAGCACCATGTTCTCCTCCTCGTAGCCCACGGACTTGAAGGGCTGGAAATAGTTGTCGTGCTCCCGGCCCAGGTCCACCCGGCCGCTGCTGTACGTGTCATAGTAGGCGCCGTAGCTGCCGCCGCCGTTTTCGCAGATGAAAAAGGGCACGTGCTTATACAGGGGGTCGCTGCTCTCCGCCTGAAAGCCCATGGCGTCGCCGCAGCCCAGGGCGAAGCTGTCTCCCGCCTTGTTCACCCGTCCGCACTTGTCCCCCAGGCCGAAGATGCGCTCCCCCTCCTCCCGGCGGGTGTAGTGCACGGTGCCCCGGCCCAGCTCGCCGTCAAAATTGTAGGCAAGGCCGTCCCGGTCCTGGTATAAAATGCCCCTTTCCGTCCGCCCGGTGATGCGGAAATTCCGCTTCTCCACGGTGAAATCCACCCCGTCCAGCGTAAAGGACAGGTTACTGTCCGTCTCCGCCACGGCGGGGGCGGCAAGGGTAAAGCCCGACCTGGACAGCTTATCCCGCCCCTCCCGGGGGCAGTCGGGCTCCCCGGGGCACACGCTCCAGGTGGGCACCGTGGGCAGACCCTGCCGCAGCAGGGCGACGCGGAGGATGTGGTCAAAAAAGTCCAACCGCATGGTCACGCCGTCGCAGCCGTACTCCCGGCAGTGGGGCGTGGCGCTAAGCAGGGTAAAATCGTGCTGAAATTTCATGCCTTCGGCTCTCCTTTGGTGAGAAAATGGCGGGTCATTTTAAGGTAGTCCGGCCGCCCCATGGCGGTGCCCGCCGGGGCAATGCACAGGGCGCATTTCCCCCGCCCCGCCTTGTCCCACCGGGGCAGACCGGGGCCGTTGGGGTCGCCGCAGCGGGCGAAATGGGCGATGTAGTCCGCCAGTTGCCCCGCCGCCTCGTAGTCCCGCCCGCCGTAGGGCCGCCAGCAGCGGCCCAGGGTCTCAAACACATAGTAGAGGTCGGCGGAGTGGAAGGCGCCGTTGTCGTCCCCCGGGGCGGGGATGTCGAAATAGTATAGATACCCGCCTGTCTGCCTTGCGAAGCGGGTGCCGATATGGGCCATAATGGGGGCGTACATGTCCCCGGCGGTGCAGCCCACCATGTAGTCCACGGGCAGGGGCCGGGCCATCAGCCTGTCCACCGTGTCCGGCAGCAGCACGCCGTCCACCACCGGCATATTGTGGTAGGTGTTGTCCTTCCGCCGCTGCTTCATGGTCTCCACCGCGTCAAACAGGGCGTCCAACGGCGCCTGCCGCAGCTCGTCCAGGGTGCCGCAGCCCGCCAGGGCCATGAACTCCTCCCAGTAGCCGTGGGTGTCCTCCGCCCGGCGGGGCAGGGCGAAGCGGGGGAACAGCCCCGCCCCGCTCATCATAATAGCCCGGCGGAACAGCCCCCGGTTTGCCCCATTGAGACACAGATACTGCACCGAGATGGCCCCGGCGCTCTGGCCCATAACGGTGATGTTGTCGCCGTCGCCGCCGAAGTCGGCAATGTGGGCCTTCACCCACCGAATGGCGGTGAGCTGGTCGTCCAGGCCGAAGTTGCCGTCCCGGCCGTATTTTGCCTGTATCTCCCGGTGGGTCAGGTAGCCCAGCACCCCCACCCGGTAGTTGGCAAACACGGTGACGATGCCCCGCCCCGCCAGGGCCCCGCCGTCAAAGGGCCGCTCGCAGTTCATCCCCGAGTCGAACCCGCCCCCGTGGAAGAACACCACCACCGGGCAGCCGGCGGCGCCATGGGGCGTGTATATGTTCACGTTGAGGCAGTCCTCGTCGTAGGTAAAGGTCAGCCCCTCCCGGAATTCCTTCTTGAAAAATCGCCTTGTGGGATGCTCCAAATGCTCGTGCCACGCCCGGTTCTGGGGGCAGCTTGGGCCGAACCGGGTGGCGTCCAGCGTGCCCTCCCAGTGCTCCACCTGCTCTGCGTAGCCAAACCGCTCCGCCCTGCCGTAGGGCACGCCCAGGAAGGCCCGGCAGTCCTGCCGCGCCAGCCCCCGCACGTCGCCGCACCCGGTGTGCAGCGTGATATTCTCCTCCATAAGCCCGTCCTCCCCGGCCCCAAGGCCCGTTTTTTCCATTATAGCCCCAAACGCGCCGCCCCGCAAGGCGCTCCTCCCGCCCCGGCCCAAAAATGGCGCTCCCCAGGGGAAAAATCTTGCAATAGCGCCCCCGATATACTATAATCATTCTGTATGAAAATGTCGGGAAGTCCGGCAAACCGCCGCTTGCGGCGGGGAGAAGGAGGAAATCATCACATGAAGCACACGATGAAGAAGCTGACAGCTCTGCTGCTGGCGCTGGTCATGGTGCTGTCCATGACCACGGTGACCACCGTCGGCTCCGAGATCGACAGCGGCAATTCCAGCAGTTCCGACATCGTCAAGTACCTGGATGAAAACGGCGTCGAGCAGACCCAGGGAGATTACACCACCGTGACCGACAAAACCGTTAAGTTTGACACGGGCTGGTATGTTGTCAGCGCTAATGCCACCATCAGCAAGCTCATTACCGCTGATGGCGATGTCAACCTGATTCTCTGCGACGGCGCAACGCTGACTGCTTCTGCGGGCATCGCTGTTCCCTCCGACAAAAGCCTGACCATCTACGCCCAGAGCACCGGTGATTCCGCCGGCGCTTTGATTGCCACCGGCGCTGCTAATTACTCCGGCATTGGCGGCATCCAAAGCAAAAATGTGGGCACCATCACCATCAATGGCGGCAGCATCACCGCCACCGGCGGCAAAAAGGCAGACAACAAGGTCGGCACCGGCGCTGGCATCGGCGGCAATGGCAGTACAGTCGTTATCAATAGCGGCGTCGTGAACGCCACCGGCGGCATCGGCGCCGGCATCGGCGGCAATAGCAGTACAGTCGTTATCAATGGCGGCGTCGTGAACGCCACCGGCGGCGCAGGCAGAGCCGACTATGTTGGCGCAGGTATTGGCGCCAGTGAAAAGAACACGGGGCACAGTGTCACCATCAATGGCGGCACCGTTACCGCCGCCGGCGGTAAGCAGAGCGCGGGTATCGGCGGCGCAGGTAACACCGGTGTTGCCGGTACCATCAGCATCACCGGCGGTACCATCGTTGCTGTCGGCGGCAGCGACGGCGCCGGTATCGGCTCCGGCTTCTATCCCAGCAAAACGGATACCGGCAGCGTCTCCATTACAGGCGGTACTGTGACGGCGATTGCCGGTGCCAACACCGCGAATCATGTCGTTTCTCCCACCGAGGCCATTGGTAAGGGCTCCATTACAGGCAATGATGAGCGTACTGTTTCCGTCACCCTGGGCGAGGGCGTGACCGTCAAGGCCGGCGCCAGCGCCACTGACAACGCCGATGTGACCGATTTCGCCACCAACCACGCTTACGCTTGGGCACAGACCTACAAGCCCGAGAGGCTGGCCATCCATCCCACCCTCACGCTCCAGGGCTGGACCTACGGCAGCACCGCCAACACCCCCGTTCTGGCGGACAACCCCAGCGACGGTGCCGTTACCTATCAGTATAAGGCCAAGGGTTCCAACGACAGCGCCTACGCCGCCGCCACCCCCACCGACGCCGGCACCTACGTGGTGAAGGCCACCGTGGCCGAAACCAAGGACTATGAGGCCGGCGAGGCCACCGCGGAGTTCACCATCAATAAGGCCGCCCTCACCGTCACCGCCGACGCCAAGACCAAGAAGTATGACGAGGCCGACCCTGCCCTGACCTATACCGCTGAGGGCTTCATCACCGGCGAGGACGCCGCCGTTCTCACCGGCGCCCTGAGCCGCGCCACCGGCACCGACGTGGGCACCTACGCCATCGAGCAGGGCACCCTGTCCGCCAAGAACTACACCATCACCTTCGTGGGCGCCAACCTGACCATCGAGCGGGCCGAGATCGGCCCCACCGTCACCCTGGAGAATTGGACCTACGGTGAAACCGCCAATACCCCCGCTCTCTCCGAGAACCCCGGCAACGGCGCCGTGACCTACACCTACGCCGTCAAGGGCAGCAACGAGTACAAGGTCGCCACCCCCACCGACGCCGGCAACTATGTGGTGAAGGCCGTCGTGGCCCAGACCAAGAACTATCTCGGCATCGTGGCCACCCACGACTTCACCATCAATAAGTCCACCCTCACCCTGTCCCTGGAGGGCTGGACCTACGGCGACCAGGCCAAGACCCCCGTCCTCTCCAGCAACGTGGACAACAGCCCCGTGACCTACACCTACGCCGTCAAGGGCAGCGACGAATACACCGCCGCCACCCCCACCGACGCCGGCACCTACGTGGTGAAGGCCACCGTGGCGGAAAATCCCAACTATGAGAGCAACACCGCCACCGCCGAGTTCACCATCGCCCCCAAGGCCCTCACCGTCACCGCCGAGGCCAAGACCATCACTTACGGCGAGGACGACCCCGAACTGACCTACAAATATGACGGCCTGGTAGAGGGCGACAGCTTCACCGGCGACCTCACCCGCGCCGCCGGCACCGACGCCGGCACCTACGCCATCACCCAGGGCGACCTGACCGCCGGCAGCAACTACACCATCAAATTCACCGGCGCCAACTTCGTGATCAACCCCAAGGCCCTCACCGTTAAGGCCGAGGCCAAGACCATCACCTACGGCGAGGCCGACCCCGAGTTGACCTACACCTATGAAGGCCTGCTGGAGAAAGACAGCATCACCGGCGCCCTCACCCGCGCCACCGGCACCGACGCCGGCACCTACGCCATCACCCAGGGCACCCTGACCGCCGGC
>CAMKGX010000050.1 GCA_946412355.1 uncultured Clostridia bacterium | reverse complement strand
TTGCCTCTTTTTGGACTCTCGTAGAGAAAAAATCACCCACATATTTCTATTGGCCTTTTCTTGGATGGCTGTTGACCGGCGCAGGATTTTGTATTACAATGGGGGCAACAAACACAAGGGCTTGAGGGTAGAGAGACATGACCGAACTGGAAAAGAGATTTATTGCGGCGCGGCGGCAGGCCATCGCCATGGAATACGGCAAGCTGAACGAGCGGCAGCGCCAGGGCGTGCTGACCACGGAGGGGCCGCTGCTGCTGCTGGCAGGCGCCGGAAGCGGCAAGACCACGGTGCTGATCAACCGGGTGGCCAACCTATTAAAATATGGACGGGGCAGCGACACGGAGGAAATCCCCATGCCCATTACCGGGGACGAGGTGGAGTTTCTGGAGGGGTATATCCAGAACCCCGACCCGGCCCAGAAGCCGCTGATGGAGTATCTTTGCGCCGTGGAGCCGGCCAGGCCCTGGGAGGTGCTGGCCATCACGTTTACCAACAAGGCCGCCACAGAGCTGAAAGAGCGCCTGGAGCGGATGCTGGGGGAGGAGGCCCGGGACGTGTGGGCCTCCACGTTCCACAGCGCCTGCGTCCGCATTCTGCGGCGGGACATTGAGCACGTGGGCTTTTCCCGTGACTTTACCATCTACGACACCGACGACAGCAAGCGGGTAGTGAAGGACTGTTTGAAGTCTCTTGGCCTGGACGAGAAGACTTTTCCCGTCCGGGAGGTGCTGGCGGTGATGTCCGACGCCAAGGACCGTATGCAGACGCCGGAGCAGTTCTGCAAGCAGTGGGAAAGTGCTGGAGAATGGCGTAAAATCAGAATAGGTAAAGTGTATCGCCTTTACACGCAAAAGCTGTTTGAGGCCAACGCTTTGGACTTCGACGACATCATTTTGCACACGGTGCGGCTGCTGCGGGACCACCGGGAGGTGCGGGAATACTACCAGAGGAAGTTCCGCTACGTGCTGATTGACGAGTATCAGGACACCAACAATTTGCAGTACCAGCTGGCCAGTCTTTTGGCAGGCGGACACCGGAACATCTGCGTGGTGGGCGATGACGACCAGAGCATTTACCGCTTCCGTGGCGCCAATATTGAGAATATCCTCAACTTTGAGAGCGAGTATAAGGGGGCCCGTACCATCCGTCTGGAGCAGAATTACCGCTCCACCCAGCACATTCTGGACGCGGCCAACGGCGTGATCCGCAACAATTTGGGGCGCAAGGGCAAGACGCTGTGGACCAACAATGGCGCCGGCGACACGGTGACGGTGAAAACCACCTTCAACGAGAGCGACGAGGCCAACTACGTGCTGGGCCAGATCATGATGGCCTATCGCCGTGGCGCCAACTGGAAGGACAATGCCATTCTCTACCGGATGAACGCCCAGTCCAACGCGCTGGAATATGCCTGCAAGCGCAACGGTGTACCGTATAAAATCATCGGCGGCACCAAGTTCTTCGACCGGGCCGAGGTGAAGGACATGCTGGCCTACCTGTGTGTCATCAATAACCCCGCCGACGACCTGCGGCTGCGGCGCATCGTCAACGTGCCCTCCCGGAAAATCGGCGCTGCCACCGTGGACAAGGCCCAACTGCTGGCCACCCGGGACGGAAGGACGCTGTACGAGGTGTTTGCCCACGCGGAGGAGTACCCGGAGCTGAAGAATACTGCTGCAAAGTTAAAAGCCTTTACAGAGCTGATTGAGACAATGCGGAGAGCGTTGGACGGCGCGGAATTGGTGGACTATTACAGCTATGTGTGCGAAACCACCGGTTACGTGGCTATGTTGCAGGAGAAGAACGATCCGGAGAGCCTGGCCCGGCTGGAAAACGTAGAGGAGCTGAGCTCCAGCATACACGCCTTTTTGGACCACGAGCCGGACAACCCCACTCTGGCGGGCTTTTTGGATGAGGTGGCGCTGTATACCGACCTGGACGACACCACCGACGGGGACAACTGCGTGCTGATGATGACCATGCACAGCGCCAAGGGGCTGGAGTTCCCCTACGTGTACGTGGTGGGCATGGAGGAGGGCATTTTCCCGGGGAACCGGGCGGTGTCCGACCCAGAGGAGCTGGAGGAGGAGCGGCGGCTTTGCTACGTGGCCATGACCCGGGCCAAGGAGCATCTGACGCTGACCAACGCCCGGCAGCGTATGCTGTTCGGCCGCACGGCTGCCAGTATGCCGTCACGGTTCTTGAACGAGATTCCCGAAAACGACATGGAGTGGCTGTCCAAGCCGGAGCCCCGGCAGGAGCGGCCGGCGTTTGACGATTTTGACGACTACGGTGCTTCGGGCGGCGTGGCCTACCGGGTGGATGTGGAAATCGCCGCCCATCGCCAACAGGTGAAAAAGACGCTGGACAGCGTGCGAAAGGCGCCTACGCCTTCCGCCGCGCTGCCGGACATCAAGGCGGGGGAGACGGTGCATCACAGCGCCTTCGGCAAGGGCATGGTGCTCAGCGTGCGGCCTATGGGCGGCGACGCCCTGCTGGAGGTGGCCTTCGACAACGTGGGCACCAAGAAGCTGATGCTGAAAACCGCCATGAGCCACCTGACCAGAGGGTGAGTACGGCTGATAGCATGGAGGAGAGGACAATGGAACGGCTGGTGCCGGAGGAAAAACGTATTTTCAGCGGCAGCGTATTGAAGACCATCGCGGTAGTCAGTATGATCGTTGACCATGTGGCCTTTGTGCTGGTGCAGCAGATGGCCGCTGGATACTGGCAGATTATGGGGACAAGGCTGACGCTGTATTCGCTGATGCGCTGCATTGGGCGGCTTGCCTTTCCCATCTACTGCTTTTTGCTGGTGGAGGGCTTTGCTCACACCCACGACAGACGGCGGTATGGCCTGCGGCTGGTGGCCTTTGCGGTGATTTCCGAGATTCCGTGGAACCTGGTACATACGGGGCGGCTGCTGTATGAGTGGCAAAACGTGTTCTTCACGCTGGCGCTGGGCTTTATCGCTCTGTGCCTGGCGGAGGGCTTGGAAAAGGATGCAGAACGCCGGGGGCTGTACGCTCTGGGGCTGGCGGCGGTGGTGGCCGCGGGACTCTGGGGACGGGTGGACTACGGCGCCGTGGGCGTGGGCATTATACTGATGATGTACCTGCTGCGGGAGCGGGCTGTGCTGCGGGCCGCGGCGGGGGTGTGCCTGCTGCCCGACACGTGGATTGCCGGGCTGGCCTTCGTGCCCATTGCGCTGTATAACGGGAAGCGGGGATTCATCCGGGGCAAGGCGATGCAGATCGCCTTTTACGCTATTTACCCGGTGCATCTTTTGATCCTCTACTTTTTGCGGCGGCACTATTTCGGGTACTAAATAAATATAGACAGAAAAAACCCCTGCCCGATCGGGCAGGGGTTCGTTATGCTGTAACCAATCAGATTGCGCGGGTAACTTTACCGGAACGCAGGCACCGGGTACAAACATATACATGGCGAGGCGTACCATTGATCATAGCCTTAACACGCTTGACATTGGGCTTCCAGGGGCGATTGGAACGCCGATGGGAGTGAGAAACCTTAATGCCGAAGGTCACGCCCTTGTCGCAAAACTCGCACTTAGCCATCCGTTGCACCTCCTTGCTGTCGTGACTTACAGGATGCTTGCATTGCAAGCATGGAATATAGTAGCAGAAAAAATTAGAAATTGCAAGAACTATTTCAGAAAAAATGAAAAAATTTGTTGCGGCTTTTCATTGCGGAAAAAGAGGTTATCCGCTATAATATAATATTGAATTAGTATAGGGCCTGGAAATGCGGGCATACGATAAGAGGGGAGAATGCACTATGGAGAAAGTGAAAAAGACGCCGGCCAGCCTGAAAGCGCTGGTAAAGGAGTTCCAGTTGGAGATACTGGTGAAGGGCGACAACTTCGACACGGAGCAGGTGACGGTGTACGACGTGAACCGGCCCGCCCTGCAGCTTGTGGGCTTCTTCGACTTCTTTGACGTAAAGCGTCTGCAAATCATGGGCCTGACGGAAATCAAGTATCTGGAGCGGATGGACCCCGAGCAGCGCAAGGCGGCGCTGGATCAGCTCATGTCCTATCCCTTCCCGGCGCTGATCATCTCCCGCAACATGGAGGCATTTCCGGAGATGCTGGAGTCGGCCCGCCGCAACGGCCGCACCATTCTGCGCACGGAAATGGATACGGTGGACGCCACCAGCCGCATCATCGACTACCTCAACCGCATGCTGGCGCCCCAAATCACCCGCCACGGCGTGCTGATGAACATCTACGGCCAGGGCGTGCTGATTTTCGGCGACAGCGGCATCGGTAAGAGCGAGACCGCCATCGAGCTGCTCAAGCGGGGCCACCGTCTGGTGGCGGACGACGCGGTGGATATCAAGCGTGTGTCGGAGACCCTCCACGGCTCGGCGCCGGAACTGATTCGCCACTACATGGAGATTCGCGGCGTGGGCATCATCGATGTGCAGCAGCTCTTCGGCATGGGGGCCGTGCAGTTTGACACGGAGATCGACCTGGTGATTCAGCTGGAGAAGTGGGAGGACGGCAAGTTCTACGACAGGCTGGGCCTGGGCGACGAGACCATCGACATCCTGGGTGTGCGTCTGCCTATCTTTACCATTCCCGTCAGCGCGGGCCGCAACCTGGCCGGCATTGTGGAGCTGGCCACCATGAAGAACCGCCAGCTCTCCTACGGCGGCAACAGCTCCGACGATTTCGTGACCCAGTTTGACAAGAAGATCGACCAACTGATGGAAGAGGGAGCGGAGAAGTGAATTACATCGGTATCGACATCGGCGGCACCAACTTGAAAGCTGGGCTGGTGGACGACTTCGGCAACCTGCTGGGCACCAAGAAAATCAAGGTGAATCAGATCAGCGACAACGACTCCCTGGTGTGGACGCTGGTGTCGCTGATTCAGGACCTGTGCCAGGCCACGGACGTGCCCATCGGGCAGATCGCCTCGGTGGGCGTGGGCGTGCCGGGCACGGTGGAGATCCACTCCGGCTCCATTCTCTACACCTGCAATTTGCCGCTGCAAAACGTGCCGCTGCGGAAGCTGTTTCACCGGTATCTGCCCATGCCGCTGCTGATTGAGAACGACGCCAACTGCGCGGCTCTGGCGGAATACCACGTGGGCGCCGGACGGGAGTCCAAGCGGTTCATCACCATCACCCTGGGCACAGGCATCGGCGGCGGCATTATCCACAACGGCAAAATCTACCACGGGGCCAACGGCATGGCCGGCGAGGTGGGCCACATGTCCATTGAGATGGGCGGCGAGCCCTGCCCCTGCGGGCGGCGGGGCTGCTGGGAGCGGTATGCCTCGGCCACGGCGCTGAAACGTCTGACCTCCCGGGTGCTGGCGGAGCATCCTGACAGCATCCTGCGCACGGTGGTGGATGAGAACGACGGACACGTTTCCGGCCAGTCCGCCTTTATTGCGGCGCGGCGGGGCGACCCGGTAGGCCAGTCCGTCTGCGACACGTACATCACCTATCTTGCCGACGGCATTGCCAACCTTATCAATCTCTTCCAGCCCGACACCCTGGCCATCGGCGGCGGCGTCAGCAACGAGGAGGACAGATCGCTGCTGCTGCCTCTGCGCCGGGAGGTGGAGCGGCTGACCATCCCTTGCAGCGAGGATAAGCGCACCAAAATCGTGAAGGTGGAGCTGGGCAATCAGGCGGGCATCATCGGCGCCGCGCTGCTGGGGAAAAAGAAACGGGTATAATCAGATATTCGTAAAACAGCCCATTAGGAGGAACTATGGCCTGGTATCAAGACCTGGATAACCAAATCAAAGAACAACTGCCCGGACTGGACTACCGCGGGGAGGAGCCTCTGGCGGGGCACATCTCCTTTCGGGTGGGCGGGCCGGCCAAGCGGATGGCCTTTCCCCGGAGCGGGGAAGAACTGACGGCGCTGCTGGCGCTGGCGGAGGCGTGCCGCGCCCGCACCATTGTGCTGGGCAACGGCACCAACGTGCTTTTCCCCGACGAGGGGGTGGACGCAATGGTGATTTCCACCGGAAAAATGTGTGATATGGCGCTGCGTAAAGGGAATCAGCTTTACGCAGACGCGGGGGTCACTCTGGCCCGGGTGGCGGTATTTGCCCAGCAAAACGGCCTGGACGGCCTGGCCTTTGCCCATGGCATTCCCGGCAGCGTGGGCGGCGCGGTGTGCATGAACGCCGGGGCCTACGGCGGAGAGATGAAGGACGTGCTGGCAGGGGCTTATGTTTTGGAAAACAGCGAAACCCGGTTTCTGCCTGTGGAGACGCTGGACCTCCGCTATCGCCACAGTTATCTGACCGACCACCCGGAGGCGGTGGTGCTGGGGGCGGTGTTCGCCCTGCGGGAAGGGGACAAAGACGACATCCGCCGGGAGATGGACGAGCTGATGGCGAGACGCAAGGCCAGCCAGCCGTTGGAATTCCCCAGCGCGGGCAGCACCTTCAAGCGGCCCGAGGGCCATTTCGCCGGGGCGCTGATCCAGGAGGCGGGGCTCAAGGGCTTCACCGTGGGCGGGGCCCAGGTGTCGGAAAAGCACGCGGGCTTCGTCATCAACCGGGGCGGCGCCACGGCGGCGGACATTCTGACCTTGATAGAACAGGTGCAGCAGGCGGTGTATCGCAGCAGCGGCGTGCTGCTGGAGCCGGAGGTGCGGATTTACCGCTAAAGAGAAACAACAGAGGATAACGGAGAGAGAAAGAGATGGAAATCCTGCTGATTTCGGGGCTCAGCGGCAGCGGCAAACGGACGGCTGCGGCGATCCTGGAGGATATCGGTTTTTATATTGTGGAGAACCTGCCCGCAAAGATGATGGTGGCCTTTGCCCAATTCTGCGTGGCGTCCCAGGGGAAATACGACCGGGTGGCCTTCGTGTACGACGTGCGCTCCGGTGAGTCGGCGGAGGAGTACGGCGAGGCGCTGCACAAGCTGCGGGAGATGAACGCCCTGTGCCGGGTGCTGTATCTGGACACGGACACCGCCACGATCATTCACCGCTACAAGGAGACCCGGCGCAAGCACCCCCTGGCCAGGGAGGGCATGACCATTGAAAGCGCGGTGGCCCAGGAAGAAAAGCTGATGCGCCCCGTCCGGGAGAGCGCCGACATGGTGATCGACACCTCCAGCTATTCCACCGCCAAGCTCCGCAGCGAGCTGCGGGAGCTGTTCGGCGGGGGAAATAACAAGGAGCCGCTGCAGGTAAGCGTCATGTCCTTCGGCTTCAAGTACGGCCTGCCCATGGAGGCGGACCTGGTGCTGGACGTGCGGTTTATGCCCAACCCCTACTACGTGGACGAGCTGAAGCACCACACAGGGCTGGAGGAGAGCGTGAAGCGCTACGTGCTGTCCTTCGCCCAGACACAGGAATTTATCACCAAGGCCAAGGACCTGCTGGCCTTTTTGCTGCCCCAGTACAGCCAGGAGGGCAAGTCCATGGTGACGGTGGCCTTCGGCTGCACCGGCGGGCGCCACCGCAGCGTGGCCATTGCCCATGAGATGGCGGCGGCCATCTCTGCCGCGGGCTACGCCACTGCGGAGAGCCACAGGGATATTTCCAGATAACGAAACGGAGGCGGGAAGATGGTTTCCTTTGCCGCGAGAGTGAAAAACGAGATGTGCCGCGCCGCCATTCAGCGCACCGGCGCTGCCCGGGCGGAATGCTACGGCGTGCTGCTGTACTGCAACACCTTCTCCACCCAGGAGGTGCGGATCGTAACGGAAAACGGCGACTTTGCCGGGCGGCTGCCCAAGCTGTTCCAAAAGGCGTTTGGCGTCCATTTTGACCGCCAGCCCGAGGAGGACGCCGCCGGGAAGCTGATTTTTCAGATCACCGATGGCGAGAAACTGGGCCGCATTATCGACGCCCTGGGCTTTGATGCCCGGCAGATGCTGGTGCAGCACGTGAACTTCGGCATTTTAGAGGAGGAGGCGGACCGCTGCGCCTTTCTGCGGGGGGCCTTCCTGGCGGGGGGCAGCGTCACCGACCCCGAGAAGCGGTATCATTTGGAGCTGGCTTCATCCCATGTGCAGGCCAGCCGAGAGGTGTCCACGCTGCTGGAGGACACCGGCTTTGCCCCCCGCACGGTGATGCGGGGCGGCAACGCGGTGATCTATTTCAAGCTGTCGGAGCATATCGAGGACTTTTTGACCATGACCGGCGCCCCGGCGGCAGCTACGGAAATCATGGCGGCCAAGGTGAACAAATCCCTGCGCAACGAGGTCAACCGGGCCACCAACTGCGATATTGCCAACCTGGACAAGACGTTGAAGGCGGCGGAGAGCCAATGCCGGGACATTGAGAAGCTGCGCGCCGCCGGGAAGCTGGACGCCCTGCCGGAGCAGCTCAAGACCACGGCGCTGCTGCGGATGGCCAACATGGAGGCGTCCATGGCGGAGCTGGCCCGGCTCCACAACCCGCCCATCACCAAATCCTGCCTGAACCACCGGCTGCGGAAAATCGGCGAGCTGGCAAAAACGGTGGAATAAACCGCCATTAACTAAGGAGAACGGATATGTCCTTCGTACATCTGCATGTGCATACGGAATATAGCCTGTTGGACGGCGCCTGCCGCATCCGCGACCTGCCCAAGCTGGTGCGGGAGATGGGACAGACGGCCTGCGCCATTACCGACCATGGCGCTATGTACGGCGTCATCGACTTTTACCGGGCATGCAAGGCGGAGGGCATCCATCCCGTCATCGGCTGTGAGGTCTACGTGGCCCGCCGCAGCCGGTTTGACAAAACCCATGAATTCGACAGCGAATCCCGGCACCTGGTGCTGCTGTGCCAGAATGAGACGGGCTACCGCAATTTGAGCTACATGGTGTCCCAGGCCTATGTGGAGGGCTTTTACAACAAGCCCCGCATTGACATGGACCTGCTGCGGGAGCACCATGAGGGATTGATTGCCCTGTCGGCGTGTCTTGCCGGCGAGGTGCCCAAGCGGATTCTGAACAATGATTATGAGGGGGCCAAGGCTTACGCCTTGGAGATGAACGCCCTGTTTGGGCAGGATAACTATTATCTGGAGCTGCAGGACCACGGCATTGCCGACCAGGCCATTGTCAACCGGGCGCTGCTGCGGATGCACGAGGAGACGGGCATCCCCCTGGTGTGTACCAACGACGCCCACTACCTGCGCAAGGAGGACGCCGAGAGCCACGACGTGCTGCTGTGCATCCAGACGGGGAAGACGGTGGACGATGAGAACCGGATGCGCTATGAGCCCCGGAACTTCTATCTCCGCTCCACGGAGGAGATGGAGCGGCTGTTTGCCGCCTATCCCGAGGCGGTGGAGAACACCCAGCGCATCGCTGACCGGTGCCAGCTGGAGTTTACCTTCGGCAAATACCACCTGCCGGAATTCAAGCTGCCGGCGGGCTACGACTCACCCACCTATCTGCGGGAGCTGTGCGACAAGGGCTTTATGGAGCGGTACGGCGACAGGCCGGAGTACCGGGGACAGCTGACCTATGAGCTGGATATGATTGAGAAAATGGGCTTTACCGACTATTTCCTCATTGTGTCCGACTTCGTGCGCTACGCCAAGAGCGTGGGCATCCCGGTGGGGCCGGGCCGCGGCTCGGCGGCGGGCTCCATGGTGTCCTACTGCCTGTACATCACCGACATCGACCCCATGGCGTACAGCCTGTATTTCGAACGGTTTTTGAACCCCGAGCGAGTGTCCATGCCCGATATCGACATGGACTTCGGCGACACCCGGCGGGGCGAGGTGGTGGACTATGTGCGCCGCAAGTACGGCGACGACCACGTGGCCCAGATCGTCACCTTCGGCACCATGGCCGCCCGGGGCGCCATCCGGGACGTGGGCAGGGTGCTGAACATGACCTACGCCGAGGTGGACGTGGTGGCCAAGCTGGTGCCCAACGCGCTGCACATCACCCTGGACGACGCCCTGAAAATCTCCAAACAGCTTAACGACATGTACCAGACCGACCCACGGGTGAAGAAGCTCATCGACACCGCCAAGTCGTTGGAGGGCATGCCCCGCCACGCCAGCACCCATGCGGCGGGCGTGGTGATCACCAAGCGGCCGGTGTATGAATACGTGCCCCTGGCCCGGAATGACGACGCCATCGTTTGCCAGTACAACATGATTACGCTGGAAGAGCTGGGCCTGCTGAAAATGGATTTTTTGGGCCTGCGGAACCTGACGGTGCTGGACGACGCGGTGAAGATGGTGCAGCAGAAGGAGCCGGATTTCCGATTGGAGAACATCCCTATGGACGATCCGGAGGTGTTTGCTATGCTGACGGCGGGCAAGACCTCCGGCGTGTTCCAGATGGAGTCCAGCGGTATGACCGGCGTTTGCTTGGGATTAAAGCCGGAGAATATCGAGGACATTACGGCCATTATCGCCCTGTACCGTCCCGGCCCCATGGAGTCCATTCCCCGGTTTATCGCCTGCAAGCACAACCCCTCGCTGATTACCTACAAGCACCCGGCCTTAAAGCCCATCCTGGACATCACCTACGGCTGCATTGTGTACCAGGAGCAGGTGATTAAGATTTTCCAGCAGTTGGGCGGCTTCTCCCTGGGCCAGGCGGACATGGTGCGCCGGGCCATCTCCAAGAAAAAGGCGGAGCAGATTAAGAAGGAGCGGCAGGCCTTTGTGTACGGCGACGAGAGCCGGGGCATCTGCGGCTGCATCGCCAATGGCATCCCGGAGGCCACTGCCAACGCCATTTACGACGAGATTTACGACTTTGCCAACTATGCCTTCAACAAGGCCCACGCCGTGTCCTACGCGGTGGTGGCCTATCAGACGGCGTGGTTCAAGTGCCACCACGTGCGGGAGTACATGGCGGCGCTGTTGACCTCTGTGCTGGATAACACCGACAAGGTGACAGAGTACATTGCCGAGTGTAAAAACTGCGGCATCGACCTGCTGCCGCCGGACATCAACCGGTCCGACGACCGCTTTACCGTGGAGGGCAGCGGCATTCGCTTCGGCCTGGTGGCCATTAAGAACATCGGTCGTGGCTTCGTGCAGGCCATTATGCGCAAGCGGCAGGAGGAGGGGGATTTCGTCTCCTTCCAGGACTTTTGCAGCAAGATGATCGACTGTACGGAAATGAACCGCCGGGCGGTGGAGAACCTCATTCGCGCCGGGGCGTTCGACTCCCTGGGCGCACGGCGCAGCCAGCTGATGGAGGTCTACCAGCGGGTGCTGGACGCGGTGGCGTCGCAGCGCAAGTCCAACGTGGACGGGCAGCTGGACTTCTTCGGCATGGCCTCCGGCAGCCGGGGCGGCGGCAGCATGATCCCGCTGCCGGATATTCCGGAGTTTTCTGCCGACCAGCTGGTGTTTATGGAAAAGGAAACCACCGGCCTCTTTATCAGCGGCCATCCCATGGTGAACTACCGCCATAAGGCAAAGGCCATCGGCGCCGTGCCTATCCACGCCATTTTGGAGGATTTTGCCGCCGAGGATGGGCCCCGGAGATTCCGGGACGGGCAGGATATCACAATCGCCGGCATCGTTACCGCCAGCAAGACACAGACCACCAAAAAGCAGACGCTGATGGCCTATGTGACGGTGGAGGACGAGACGGGGGCCATGGAGGTCATCTGCTTCGACAAGAGCATCGGGCTCTACGGCGGCTCCATGACGGTGAACACCGCTGTGGCGGTGCAGGGCAGACTGTCCATTCGGGACGAAAAGCCGCCCCAGATTATGTGCAATACCTTTTTGACCATCGACACCGCTTTTGCCGCCTATGAGGCAGCCCAGCGGGAGAAGCCCCGCAAGCCCATGCAGCGCACCGTTTATTTGAAGGTGCCGGGGCTGGAGAGTCGGGAATTCGAGCATTTAAAGTTGGTAATGACCATGTTCGAGGGGGACACGCCGGTGAAAATCCGCCTGGCGGATACCGGCAAGATGCTGCTGACCCACTGCCTGTATCACCCGGCGCTGCTGGACGAGTGCCGGGAGTGGCTGGGCGAGGAGAACGTGGTAGTGCGCGAAGAAGAGGGAAGGTGAGGCCATGACGGAATTGATACAACAGATGCTGTTTCCGATGCCCATGACGGTGCAGATGGTGGCCATTGTCATCGCCGGCGTGTTTCTGGCCTCCTTTGTGGACGGCGTGGCCGGGGGAGGGGGCATCATCTCCGTGCCCACCTATCTCATTGCCGGCCTGCCGGCCCACCTGGCCCTGGGCACCAACAAGCTGTCCTCCTGCATCGGCACGTCTGTGTCGGCGGGGCGGTTTATCAAGGGCGGCTTCGTGGACTGGAAGCTGGGGGTGCCGTCCATCCTGCTGGCGCTGGCCGGCGCCCATCTGGGCACCCGGCTGCAGCTGGCGCTGGACGAGCGGTACTTAAAGTGGCTGCTGCTGGTGGTGCTGCCCATCGTGGCGGTGGTGGTGCTGCGGCAGCGGACGTTTCCGGAGGAGCGGGGCGAAATGCCGGAAACGCGGCGGGCGGCCATTGTGCTGGCGGCGTCCCTGATCGTGGGGGCTTATGACGGCTTTTACGGTCCCGGTACAGGCACGTTCCTCATCCTGATTTACTGCAATTTTGCGAAGATGGATCTGCGCACGGCCTCCGGCAACGTGAAGCTGGTGAACCTGGCCAGCAATATCGGGGCGCTGGTGACGTCGTTTTTAAGCGGCAAGGTGTTTATCGTGCTGGGCCTTATCGGCGCGGTGGCTTCCATCGCGGGCCATTATATCGGCTCCGGCATGGCCATCAAGAACGGCGCCAAAATCGTGAAGCCGGTGATTCTGGTGGTGCTGGCGCTGCTGGCGGTAAAGGTGATTACGGAGCTGGTGTGAGGTGAAGGACATGAAGAAGACCATCGGAATCTTAGGCGGCATGGGCCCCCTGGCCACGGCGGACCTGTTCCGCAAAATCGTGGTGATGACCAAGGCGGACAGCGACAACGACCATATCCGCATCTTCATCGACAACAACGCCGCCATTCCCGACCGTACGGCGGCCATTCTCCGGGGTGGAAAAGACCCCACGGAGGAGATGGCCTCGGCGCTGCGGAACCTGGAGAAGTGCGGCGCCGACTGCGTCATCGTGCCCTGCAACACGGCCCATTACTTCATCCCCCGGCTGCAGGAGATGACGGACATACCTATTTTGAATATGCTGGAGATCACTGCCCGGGAAGCGGCGAAGCGGTTCCCCGGGAAGAAGGGGGCCATCCTGGCCACCACCGGCACGCTGTCCACCGGGCTGTATGACCGGGCGCTGGCGGCGGCGGGGGTGGAGACCGTGGTGCCCGACGAGGCGCAGCGCAAGACGCTGATGTACCTCATCTATGACGTTGTCAAGGCATCCCGGCCTCTGGCGGAGGCGGCGGAGCCGTGGGCTAAGCTGCTGGAGGAGCTGCGGGGCAGGGGAGCGGACTACTTCATCCTGGGCTGCACGGAGCTGCCCATTCTGGCGGACAACCTGGACGCCCCCGGGCCATTTATCGACCCCACGTCGGAATTGGCGGCGGCGGCCATCCGGTTCTGCGGCTACGAAGTGAAAGAATAAGTTCGGATTTTGCCTATAATTAGCAAGAAACGATTTATTTATGGATAGTTTCGTTATTTTGGCGAAACTATCCATAAATTTTTGTTTGATTATCCAAAAGTTTTTGTCTGGAAGAAAATGGGCTTAACAACGGGGCGTGAATCGTGTATACTTTTGGCATCGGGAGAACCGATTGTGTTTTATTGAAAGGAGAGTCGTAAAATGCAAGAGAAGAAAAAACTGAATCTCGGCGTGAAGATCCTGATCGGCCTGGTGGCCGGCATCATCGTGGGAGCCATCTTCTGGATGGCCATGGGCGCTGACGCGGCCGGTGCATTCACCGCCAAGTACATCAAGCCCTTCGGCGATATCTTCGTCAACCTGCTGAAGTTCATCGTGGTGCCCCTGGTGCTGCTGAGCATTATGGACGGCGTCATCTCCATGGGCGATATCGGCAAGGTGGGCAAGATCGGCTGGAAGACCGTGGCGTACTTCCTGGTGACCACCGCCATCGCCTGCATCATCGGCCTGATCGTGGCCAACATCTTCAAGGGCGCTTTCCCCGTGCTGAGCCTGGCTGAGGATGCGGCCTACGAGGCAAAGTCCTCCAACCTGATGGACACCATCGTCAACATCTTCCCCAACAACGCCATCTCGCCTCTGTCCACCTCCTCCATGCTGCAGATCATCGTTATTTCCATTGCCTTTGGCTGCGGCATCCTGGTGGCCGGTGACAAGGGCAAGCCCTTCGGCGATTTCATCACCTCCTTCAACGAGGTCACCCAGCGGGTGATGGGCTTCATCCTGGCCCTGTCTCCCTACGGCGTGTTCGCCCTGATGGTGTGGGTCGTGGCTGCGCAGGGTCCCAAAATTCTGGGTCACCTGGGCCTGGTGCTGCTGGCTGCTTACATCGGCTACATCATTCACGTGGTGCTGGTGTACAGCCTGTCCGTCAAGGTCTTCGCCCAAATGTCCCCCATCACCTTCTTCAAGAAGGTATTCCCCGCCGCTGCCTTCGCTTTCACCTCCACCTCCTCCGTCGCTTCTCTGCCCATCACCAAGGAGTGCTGCGACGACATGAACGTGGACAGCGAGGTTTCCTCCTTCGTGCTGCCCCTGGGCGCCACCGTCAACATGGACGGTACCGCTATCTACCAGTGCGTGGCTGCCATCTTCCTGGCTAAGTGCATCGGCATCGACCTGACCCTGACCCAGATGATCATCATCGTGGTCACCGCCACCCTGGCCTCCATCGGCACCGCCGGTACTTCCGGCGCCGGCATGATCATGCTGGCCATGGTGCTGGATGCCGTGGGCGTGCCTCCCACCTACATCGGCATCATCTACGGTATCGACCGTCTGTTCGACATGGGCCGTACCGCGCTGAACGTGGTGGGCGATGCTTCCTGCGCCGTCTGCGTGAACCACTGGGAGGGCAACAACAACGCCTGACCCTGCGGCATTGCGTAATAAAAAAGGGACGCCTTCGGGCGTCCCTTTTTTAAGCCTGTCAAAAAACGGCTCCGCCGTTTTTTGACAATGGGATTGCAGTCTACTG
>CAMKGX010000049.1 GCA_946412355.1 uncultured Clostridia bacterium | reverse complement strand
GTAGACTGCAATCCCATTGTCAAAAAACGGCATAGCCGTTTTTTGACAGGCTCAACCTTCCGCCCGCAAAGGCGGAAGGCCGTATGCTATTCAGCAAAGCTGTGAAATGGCGCTTAAAAGCTCGGTTTTCCCCATGCCCTTCTCTGCGGAGAACGGAATCAGCAAATCCGCATCCCCCAGGTCAAGCGTCTGGCGGATCACTGCCAGGTTGGGCTCCACCTCGCTCTTTTTCAGCTTATCCAGCTTGTTAGCCACCACGATCAAGGGGCAATCCGCCCCCCGGAACCACTCCCGCATGGTCACGTCGTCGGCGGTGGGCTTGTGCCGGGCGTCCACGATCAGCACCCCCAGGGTGATGAGTCCCTCCTCGGCAAAGTAAGCCTCCATCAGCTTGCCCCACCGGTCCTTCTCCGCCTGGGAAACCTTGGCATAGCCATATCCCGGCAGGTCTGTAAAGTAAATCTTCTTGTCAATAAGGAAGTAGTTGATCTGGCTGGTTTTGCCGGGGGTAGCCCCCACCCGGGCAAAGTTTTTACGGTTCAAGAGGCGGTTAATCACCGATGACTTGCCCACATTGGAGCGCCCCGCAAAGGTAACCTGGGGCCGCCCGTCCCGCACAAAGCTCTGGGGCTTCACGGCGGACAGGCGAAACTCCGCCTGGTTAAAGTTGATGACCACGGCGCACTCCCTTCTCCCCATCCTTGGCCAAAATGGTCAGATGGTCCACGGCGTCGGCCTTGCTCTGGGGCACCAGAGCGGCGGCGAACACCTGCTCCACCGTCTCCACCGGCACGAAGCGCAGGGCCTTGCGCACCGTCTGGTCGATCTCCTCCAAGTCCTTCTCGTTGTCCTTGGGAATGATCACCGTCCGCATACCATTGCGCAGCGCGGCCATGGTCTTCTCCTTCAAACCGCCGATGGGCAGCACCCGGCCCCGCAGCGTCACCTCGCCGGTCATAGCCACCGTGCCCCGCACCTGCCTGCCGGTCAGCGCCGACAGCATGGCGGTGGTGATGGCGATACCGGCGCTGGGCCCATCCTTGGGCACAGCCCCCTCGGGAAAGTGAATGTGAATGTCCTTTGTCTTATAAAAATCCTTCTCGATACCCAGGGCCTCCCAGCGGCTCCGCAGGCAGGACAGTGCCGCCTTGGCGCTCTCCTGCATCACGTTCCCCAGGTTGCCGGTAAGCTCCAGCTTGCCGGCGCCCTCCATCACGTTGACCTCCACCTCCAGGATTTCGCCGCCCACCTCAGTCCAGGCCAGGCCGTTCACCACGCCCACCTGGTCCCTGGTACTGTGAACGGAGTCGGTAAACTTCACCACGCCCAGGTAATCCTTCAGGTTATTCTCTGTAATGCCAACTGACTTTACATCGCCGGTGACAAGCCGCATTGCCGCCTTTCGGCACAGCTTCTGAATCTCCCGCTCCAGCAGGCGCACGCCGGATTCCCGGGTATAGCCGCTGATCATCAGCCGCAGCGCGCCGTCGCTGATGCGCAGCTTCTGGGAGGTGAGGCCGTGGGCCTTGAGCTGCTTGGGGATAAGGTGCCGCTTGGCGATCTGCACCTTCTCCTCGTCGGTGTAGCTGGTGAGCTCGATGACCTCCATCCGGTCCAGCAGAGGCCGGGGAATGGTGGACGTGGTGTTAGCGGTGGTGATGAACATCACGTTGCTCAAATCTACGGGGATTTCCAGGAAATGATCCCGGAAGGCGTAATTCTGCTCGCTGTCCAGTACCTCCAGCAGCGCGCTGGCGGGGTCGCCCCGCATATCGCTGGCCAGCTTGTCGATTTCATCCAGCACCATCAGCGGATTCATGGACCCGCTGTGAATCAGCGCGTCAATAATGCGGCCCGGCATGGCGCCGATGTACGTTTTCCGGTGGCCCCGGATGTCCGCCTCATCCCGCACGCCGCCCAGGCTCAGCCGGGCCAGCTTGCGGTTCATGGCCTTGGCCACGGAGATGGCGATGGACGTCTTGCCCACCCCCGGAGGGCCCACCAGGCAGATGATCTGTCCCTTGGTCTCCGGGTGGATTTGCCGCACCGCCACGTATTCCAAAATCCGCTCCTTCACCTTGTCCAGACCGTAGTGATCCCGGTCCAGAATCTCCCGGGTCTTTGCCACGTCCGCCCGGTCCCGGGTCTTCTTGTTCCAGGGCATATCCAGGCACACGTCCAGGTAGTTGCGGATCACCGAGGACTCGGCGCTGCCGAAGGGCTGCTTGCTGAGGCGGTCCACCTCTTTCAGCAACCGCTGCTGCACCTCCTCCGGCAGCTTTAACTGCCGGATTTTCGCCTCATATTCCTCATTTTCCTCGTCCTTGTCATCCCCCAGCTCATGCTGCAGTACCTTCATCTGCTCCCGCAGAATCATGTCCTTCTGCACCTGGCCCACCCGCTGGCGCACCTTCTGGTCCAGTTCCATCTCCAGGGTCAGCACATCCAGCTCATGGGCCAGAATATCGTTGACCTTATTCAGCCGCTTCGTGGGATGCAGCTCCTCCAGAATCCGCTGGCGGTCATCGTGACGCAGCGTCACATTCTGGGCGATATAGTCCGCCAGGGCGCCGGGGTCCCGCATATCCAGCACGGCGGCAAAGAAGTCGTCGTCCAGATTGCTGACCACGTCCTTATACTCCCCAATGAGGGTATATGTCTGCCGCAGCAGCGCCTCCATCCGGGCGGTGACTCTGCCGGGAAACTCCTCCTCCAGCAGCTCCACGTTGGCCTGTAAAAAGGGCTTGGACTGCCACATCCGCCGCATTCTGGCCCGGGTCTCCCCTTCCACCACCACCCGCAGGGTGGTCTCGGAGGTCTTGATGATCTGCAGAATATGGCAGATGGTGCCGATGGCATATAAATCGTTCTCCGTGGGCTTGGCGGTGGAAATCTCCCGCTGGGTCACCAAAAACACACGGCGGTCCGACTCCATAGCGTGGTCCAGGGCAAAGATGCTGATTTCCCGCTCCACGTCAAAGCTCAACGTCTGATTGGGAAAAACGGTGAGTCCCCGCAGGGCTACCACCGGAATATTCATTCTCGTATTTTCTTCCATAGGGTTCTCCTTGTGCAAGGATAGTAAATGGGGAAAGAGGAGCGGCGATTCCGTCGCTCCTCTCTTACTTGTTACGATGCCGGGGAATCCAGCGTCTTCGCTGCGCTTCCCGGCAGCTCCCGGGTGCGGGAGCCATCGTGCTCCACCTCCGGCGCAGCGCCGTCGCGGATACACGCCTCCGTCACCGTCACCTTGGAGATGGTGGGGTCGGACGGGATCTCATACATGATGGGCATCAACACGCCCTCCATAACGGCCCGCAGGCCACGGGCGCCGATGTTGCGCTCAATGGCCTTGTCCGCCACCGCGCCCAGCGCCTCGGGGGTAAACTGCAAATCCACCTTATCGTAGTCCAGCAGCTTGCAATACTGCTTCACCAGAGCGTTCTTCGGCTCGGTGAGGATGCGTACCAAATCATCACGGCTCAAGCCGTCCAAAGGCGCGATCACCGGCAGCCGGCCCACCAGCTCGGGGATGATGCCGAACTTCAGCAGGTCGTGGGGCTGCACCTCTTTCAGCAGCTCACCGCTGCGTCGCTGTGCCTTGCTCTCCACCACCGCGTCAAAGCCGATGCCCTTGCGGTCGGTGCGCCGCTCGATGATCTTCTCCAGACCGTCGAAGGCGCCGCCGCAGATGAACAGAATATTGTGGGTGTCCACCTGGATGAACTCCTGCTGGGGGTGCTTGCGTCCGCCCTGGGGCGGCACGTTGGCCACGGTGCCCTCCAGGATTTTCAGCAGCGCCTGCTGCACGCCCTCGCCGCTGACGTCCCGGGTAATGGAGGTATTCTCGCTCTTGCGGGCGATTTTGTCGATCTCATCCACGTAGATGATGCCCCGCTCCGCCAGCTCCACGTCGAAGTCCGCCGCCTGCAAAAGCCGCAGCAGAATATTCTCCACGTCGTCGCCTACGTAGCCGGCCTCAGTCAGTGTGGTGGCGTCAGCGATGGCAAAGGGCACCTTCAGCGTCTTGGCCAGCGTCTGGGCAAACAGCGTCTTGCCGCTGCCGGTGGGGCCGATCATCAGAATGTTGCTCTTTTGCAGCTCCACGTCCTGGTCGTCGCCGAACATGATGCGCTTGTAGTGGTTGTACACCGACACGCTCAGCGCCACCTTGGCGCTCTCCTGGCCGATGACATACTGGTCCAGCACGTCCTTGATTTCCCGGGGCGTGGGCAGCTCGTCCAGCGCGGTCCGGGCCACGGATTCTGCGGCGTTGTACCCGTCGTCCAGGATGGACATGCACAGATTCACGCACTCGTCGCAAATCCGCACGCCGGGGCCCTGGATCATCCGGTGTACCTGCCGCTCCGACTTGCCGCAGAAGGAGCAGCGCAGCGTTTTCTTCTCGTCTGCCATGGGATGTTACCTCTTGTAAATAACCTTATCCACCAGGCCGTAGTCCTTGGCCTCCTCGGCGGTGAGCCAGTGATCCCGCTCGGAATCCGCCTTCACCTGCTCGGGGGTCTTGCCGGTATTCTCGGCCAGGATTTTATTCAGGCGCTCCTTAATTTTCAGGAAATGTTCCACGTCGATCTCCATATCCGTCACCTTGCCCTGGGTACCGGCAGAGGGCTGATGGATCATGATCTCGGCGTTGGGCAGGGCGATGCGCTTGCCCTTGGCGCCGCTGGAGAGCAGGAATGCGCCCATGCTGGCGGCCATGCCCACGCAGATGGTGGACACGTCGCACTTGATATACTGCATGGTGTCGTAGATGGCCATACCGGCGGTGACAGAGCCGCCGGGGCTGTTAATGTAGAGCTGAATGTCCTTGTCCGGGTCAACGGATTCCAGATACAGCATCTGTGCCACCACCAGGCTGGCAGTAGTATCATTCACCTCTTCGCCCAGGATGATGATGCGGTCGTTCAGCAGCCGGGAAAAAATGTCGTAGGAACGCTCGCCCCGGTTGGTCTGCTCGACAACATAGGGAACCAAACTCATAACGATACCTCCTGTAAAGACAGTTGAATTATACCCCGCCCTTATGTGATTTAGTCTCTCTTACTCCGCCTTGTCCTCGGCCTTCTTGGCGGTTTTCTTGGCAGCGTGCTTCTTGGCGGGCTTCTCCTCGCCGTCCTCCGCCTTCTTGGCGGTCTTCTTGGCGGCGGCCTTCTTGGCGGGTTTCTCCTCCTCAGCGGCCTCGGCAGCCTCGGGGGCCACGGCCTTGGCGCTGTCGGCCACCACCTTAATGGCCTTCTCGCGGAGCACCTGCTCCTTCACCTCGTCGGCGCGGAGATACTTCTTCACGGTCTCCAGATCCATGCCGTACTGCTGGGCCACTTTCTCCATCTCGGCGTCCACCTCAGCGTCGGAGGCCTCCAGCTTCTCCTCCTTCACGATGGCGGCCAGCGCCAGGTCCATCCGCACCTGACCCAGAGCGGGAGCCTGGGCCTGGGCCTTGAAGTCGGCCTCGGAGGTGTTGGTCATCTTCAGATACTGCTCAAAGGGGATGCCCTGGGCAGCCATCTGCTGCTTGAAGTTATTCACCATCTGCTCGGCCTGGGCGTCCACCATGGCGTCGGGGATGTCGGCCTCGATGCCGTCGGCCACCTTCTGCATCAGCACGTCCTCAAAGGCCCGCTGGGCAGCGGTATTGCGCTCCTCGGTCAGCTTCTTCTTGATGTCGGCCTTCAGATCCTTCAGGGTGTCGAACTCGGACACGTCCTTGGCGAACTCGTCGTCCAGGGCGGGGACTTCCTTCACCTTCACCTCGTTGACCTTCACGTGGAAGACCACGGCCTTGCCGGCCAGCTCGGGGGTGTAATCCTGGGGGAAGGTGATGTCGATGTCCTTCTCCTCGCCGGCCTTCATGCCGATGACCTGGTCCTCAAACCCGGGCACGAAGCTGCCGGAGCCCAGCTCCAGGTCGTGGCTCTCGCCCTTGCCGCCGTCAAAGGGCACGCCACCCGCGAAGCCCTCGAAGTCGATGTTGGCGGTGTCGCCCTTCTTGGCAGCCCGGTCCACGCTGACGAGGCGGCTGTTGCGGTCGGCCATCTCACTGAGGCGGTTGTTCACATCAGCGGCCATCACCTTGACCTCCGCCTTGGGAGCCTCCAGGCCCTTATACTGGCCCAGCTTCACCTCGGGGTACACAGGCACGGTGCACTTGAAGGTGCAGCCCTCGGCGTTCACGCCCTCCAGCTCCACCTCGGGATAGCCCACCACGTCCAGCTTCTGCTCCGCCACGGCGGCCTCATAGGCGTCGGGCAGCACGATATTCACGGCTTCCTCATAAAAGACCTCGGCGCCATACATCTTCTCGATGATCTTGCGGGGCGCCTTGCCGGTGCGGAAGCCGGGCACGTTGATCTTGCCGCGCATCTTCAGATACGCCTTGTTGACAGCGGTCTCAAACTCCTCGGCGCCGACGGAAATGGTCAGTGCCACTCTGCTCTTCTCTACCTTCTCGCAGCTCTTGACATTCATGGTTGTTGCTCCTCCAGTTTAATGTGACCGAATGGGAATGCGGTCATAATTTTCCATAATGCAGTTTGATATGATACCATATTGAAATGAAAATTTCAATCGTTATTTCATCACTTTTTGGCTTAATCACAAATTTTCAGCGGTTTGAAGCCCAAATAATCCGCCGCCACCAGGGCGAAATCTGTTCCGCCGCAGTCCCCCTCGATACGACGCCTGTGGCTGGCGCCATGGAGATGGCCGTAAAAACACCGTTTTACGCCGTATTTCTGCAATAAAGCCAGGATTTCCGGGCAGCGGTAGCCGGTGTACAGGGGCGGATAGTGGAGAAAACACAGCTTTTCCGCCTCCCCGGCGGCCTGCAGGGACGCCTCCAGACGGCCCACCTCCCGGGCCATCATCTTGCCGTTGTGGGTGCCCTCGCTGTCCAGCTCGTAGAACCAGCCCCGGGTGCCGCACAGGGCAATATCGCCGTAATATTTGCAGTTATTATGTAATATTTCCAGAGAATCCAGCCCGTTTTCCTTGAAAAAGTTCTCCATTTTCCGGGCCGTATTCCACCAGTAATCGTGGTTTCCTTTCAGCAGAATCTTCCGTCCGGGGAGGGCGTGGATGAACTTCAGGTCCTCCAGGGACTCCTCCAGGCTCATGCCCCAGCTCAGGTCGCCGCACAGGACGGTGGTGTCGGCCTCGGTGAGGGTGGAAAAGCCCTCCCGGATGCGCGCCACATAGTCGGCCCAACCGGGGCCGAACACGTCCATGGACTTATCAGAATTCAGCGAAAGGTGCAGATCACCTATGGTGTAAAGTGCCATTCCTTTACCCCTTTTCCTTACAGAATGCGGCGGAGATTTCCCCAGAAAATGTCGTACAAAAGGCCTTCATCATAGCCCCGGCGGGCCATGGCGGCGTAGAGTTCCGGGATGTCCTGCACACCGTTCAGGCCCCCGGCAAGGCTTTCACAGCCGTCCAAATCGCCTCCAAAGCAGATCGTTTTCTCTCCATCCAGTAACAAAAAATGTTCAATGTGTCGCAAAATCTGATCCGTTTTTTCAGTTTGACCGGCCTCCCCCGGGCCTACGAAGTCGGTATAGAGATTGATGCCCACCACGCCGCCGCTGTCTCGGATGGCCTTAAACATATCATCGGTGAGATTGCGGCGGTGGGCACACAGGGTGCGGCTGTTGGAGTGGCTGGCCACCACCGGGCGGCGGGCTATCTTCATCAAGTCCCAGAAGCCGGGGTCGGACAGGTGGGACACATCGGGATAGATATGGTGCTCCTCCAGCACGCGGATGAAGTCCCGGCCCTGCGCCGACAGGCCACGGCCGGGGTCCTCGCAATTGGTACCGCTCAAAACATTGGCCCGGTTCCACACCGGGTTGAGCAGGCGGACGCCCCAGGCTGCCGCCTCCGGAATGCGGCGGGCGTCACAGCAAAGCAAATCCGTCCCCTCGATGGACAGAAGCGCGGCGGATTTGCCTGCCGCCACCGCCGCGTCCACCTCCGCGCCGGTGGCGCAATGGGACACCAAATCGGGATTGGCGGCGATTTCACGGCAATAGCGATTATGAAGTCTTTGGCAAAAGCGCCAACGCTGTCCGGCGGGGATTTGGGCGGCGTCGCCGTAGAGGGCGAAAAACTGGGCACGGGGAGAGAAAGCGGCATTGCGCTGTAAATCCACATGGCCGGAGTTTTCTCGCAGGGTCTCTTCCCTGCCCCGGCGGGACAGGTCATCCAGGCGGTAAATGGTGTCGCAATGGGCGTCAAAATAGGGAATCATCCGCTCACCTCAATACATTTTACTGAAACGCGTCCTCCAAATAGACGATGCGGGGCGGCACGTCGGGATTCTCAGCATAGACCTCCGCCACGTCGAAGCGGCAGGGGCAGTCCAGGTCGTTGTCCGCCAGGAAGAAAAGGGCCGTCTTTTTCAGCTTGGCTTGCTTTTTCTTCGTCACGTATTCCCGGGGCAGGGCCATGTCCACGTTGGTGCGGGTTTTGACCTCCACGAAACACAGCATGGGGCCGTCCCAGGCGATGATGTCAAGCTCACCGAAGCGGCAATGATAGCCGGAGGCCTCCAGGCGGTAGCCCTTTTCCCGGAGGAAATTGGCCACCTGGGCCTCGCCCCAGCGTCCGTTATTGGCCATGGGGCGCCTCCCAATTTTTCAGAAACGACTTCCGGTGCTCCGGGCAGGGGCCAAACTCGGCCAGCATGGCGTAGTGCAGCTTGGTGCCGTAGCCCTTGTGTTTTGCAAACTGGTACTGGGGATATTTTTTATCCAGCACGTCGATGACATAACGGTCACGGCTGACCTTGGCCAGGATGGAGGCCGCGGCGATGCTGGCGCTCTTGCCGTCGCCGCCTACCACCAGGCGGTGGGGCGTGGTGACGGCGGCGGACTTGCCCTTGTCCCGGTTGCCGTCGATGAGGGCCATATCCGCCGTCTGGGAAAGACCGTCGATGGCCATCTGCATGGCCTTCATGCGGGCGCTCAAAATATCAGTGGCGTCAATCTCGGCGGCCTCCACCCGGGCCACCGACCAGGCCACGGCGTGGGCGGTGATCTCGGCATAGAGCTGCTCCCGGCGCTTTTCCGTCAGCTTCTTGGAGTCGTTGAGGCCGGGGGCCGTCCAGCCGCGGGGCAGGATCACCGCCGCGGCATATACAGGGCCCATCAGCGGTCCGGCGCCGGCTTCATCGCAGCCGCAGACCCACGTTGCGCCCTGGGCGAAGCATTCTTCCTCTATGGCCCAGGGGTGTGTCATCTCACTCATTGCGCGTCCTCCACCGTTTCCAATGTAAAGGTACCTAACTTGCCACCCCGGAATTCATCCAGCAGAATCCGGGCCATCCGCTCCGTGTCCACCTCGGCGCCCCGCATGAGAAAGCCCCGCTTGCGGCCTGCCTTGATGAGCAGGTCATAGCCGCTGTCGCCGTCCTCAATGGTGATTTTATACCGCTCCTCGACGGTATCGGCATAGTGCGCGGCCAGGTATTCCATCAGGGCGCAGGCCAGCTCCTCGATGTCCATGACGTCGTCCTTGATGGCCCCGGTAAAGGCCAGGCGCAATCCCACGTTTTTATCGTCGAACTTGGGCCACAGGATGCCGGGGGTGTCCAGCAGCTCCAACGTCTGATCCACCGGCACCCACTGCTTGGTGCGGGTAACGCCGGGGCGATCCTCCGCCTTGGCGGTTTTGCGGTGGGCCACCTTATTGATAAAGGTGGACTTGCCCACGTTGGGGATGCCCAGCACCATGACCCGGACGGTGCGGCCCACCTGGCCCTTGGCCTCCCAGGCGGCGATTTTATCCTGCAGCAGCGCCCGCACGGCGGCGGGGAACTGATTGGTGCCGCCGCCGCCCTTGGCGTTGGCCTCCAACACGGCATAGCCCTTCTCCCGGAAGTAAGCGGCCCAGCGCTTCGTCTCGCGGGGGTCGGCCTGGTCCACCCGGTTGAGAACGATCATGCGGGGCTTTGCTCCCACCATTTCGTCCACGTCAGGGTTGCGGGAGGACAGGGGGATGCGGGCGTCCACAATCTCGCACACGGCGTCCATGTTGCCGATTTCGGCGGTGATCATCCGCTTTGTTTTTGTCATGTGGCCGGGGAACCAGCTCAGGCTGTCGATCTGCAAAAGATCACCTCCAAAAAAATTACAGCACAGTATACCATACTTTTATAAAAAAGGAAAGAAAAAACCGTCTGCCGGTGAAAGCAGGCGGTTTCTCTTTTCTCGAATGGCTTACAGCTTACAGCTTCTCGCGGATCTTGGCGGCCTTGCCGATGCGATCGCGCAGATAGTACAGCTTGGCGCGGCGCACGTAACCGTGACGCACAGCCTCGATATGATCGATAGAGGGAGAGTGCAGGGGGAAAACCTTCTCCACGCCCACGCCGTAAGAGATACGACGAACGGTGATGGTCTCCTCGATGCCGCCGTGCTTCTTGGCAATGACGATGCCCTCAAAGACCTGGATACGCTCGCGGGAGCCTTCCTTGACCTTGACGTGCACGCGGACGGTATCGCCCACCTCCACTGCGGGAGCCTCTTTGGTCAGCTGCTTTTCGTTGAATGCCTTCATGAGATCCATGGATATTATCCTCCTATATTATAGGCGTTCATGCTGCCATTTCAGCGGCGCCCACCCTTTTCGGAGCACCGGCAACAGAGGACCACCCTTTTAACGCCACGATAGAATACCATAGGGTGGAGAGAAATGCAAGTGTTTTTTTTGAAAAAATGGGGAATTATCGGAAATCCTCGCCGTTTTCATCCATAATGCGGTGGCGGCGGACGCGGACGAAGTCAGGCGTCAGGGCCGGCAGATGGGCGGCGATGGCCTTCTCTAACAGCTGGGGATTGAGGCCGGGGTTCTGGGCCTGCACCACCACGGTGGCGTAAACGGCCTTCTCCCCCGGGCGCAGCTCCACAGAGCGAAGCATGGGCGCGATGTCCACCTGGGCCAGCTCCTTGCGCTTGGTGCGCTTTTCGATGATAAGCTCCTTCCGGGCGAACAGGGCTTGCAGCGCCTCCACCGCGCCCTGGGGCACGCCGCCGTCATAGAGCAGCTCCATATCCGCCTGCAGCAGCGCCAGCTCCCGGATGGGCCGCGTGGCCTCGTAGCAGTCCAGCACACGGATGCCGGTGGGCATGCCGGTATTCAGCTTCTCGGCAATGCCCCGGCCGTCGCTCTGCTGGGTCACCTCGAAGTCCAGCAGCTCGCAATCGCTCTGCTGGCCTACGGGAAGAGGCAGGACGATGGACAGGATGGGATGGGGATGGTAGCCCTGGGTGTGCTTGATCTCCAGTTCCGTGCGGGGAAAAACCCGCTGGAAGGTGCGCATCAGATCCAGATGGGAGATATAGGACGCCTGGGCCTCCTTGACAAACAGAAGACGCAGCTTAGACATCGCACTTCCCCCCAACCAGACGATTGGCGCCGCAGCCGTTGCAGTGGGTGCGGCAGTCCGGCGTGGTGACGCCGGCTTTGGCGTTTTCATACTCCCGCCAGAGATAGTTTTCGGTGACGCCGCTGGAAATCATGTGCCAGGGCATAATCTCGTCCTTTTCCCGGCGGCGGTAGGCGTAGAAAGCGGGGTCCACGCCGCACTGGTTAAAGGCCTCCTGCCACCGCGCCAGGGAGAAATAGTCCTCCCAGGCGTCCAGCTTGGCGCCCTTGCGCCAGGCGCATTCCAGCACCTTGCCCAGGCGGCGGTCGCCCCGGGCCAGCACCGCCTCCAAAAAGCTGGTGTCGCCGTCATGCCAGTTATAGGTGACGGTCTTGGTGTTGATGGCCTCACGCAGCAGCTTCACCCGGCGCTCGTATTCCTCACGGGTGATCTGGGGCTCCCACTGGAAAGCGGTGTGGGGCTTGGGGACGAAGTAAGAGGTGGACACCGTGATGCGGACGCCACGCTGCTTGTTGGCAGCGGACTCACGCCAGGCGTGCATCACCCGGGCGGCCACGTCGGCGATACCCAGCACGTCCTCGTCGGTCTCCGTGGGCAGGCCCAACATGAAGTACAGCTTCACGGCGCTGTAACCGCCGGCAAAGGCCGTGCGGCAGCTTTGGAGCAGGTCGTCCAGGGTCACGTTTTTATTGATGACGTCACGCAGCCGCTGGGTGCCCGCCTCGGGGGCGAAGGTGAGGCCGGTTTTGCGGCCCTTGGCCAGGCGCTGCATCAGCGCCATGGAGAAGTTGTCCGCCCGCAGGCTGGGCAGGGAGAGATTCACGTGCCGCTGCTGGCAGAAGTCCTCCAAGCCGTCACACAGCTCCGTCAAGGGCGGGTAGTCGCTGGTGGACAGGGACGAGAGGGTGACCTCCTGGTAGCCGGAATCGTTGCAGGCCTCCAGGCAGTACTGGGCGCACAGGTCACGACTGCGATTGCGGACGGGGCGATAGACGTACCCCGCCTGGCAGAAGCGGCAGCCCCGGATGCAGCCCCGGAACAGCTCCAGCATCACCCGGTCCTGGACGATCTCCGTGCTGGGGACGATGGTGCGGGTGGGGAAAAAGGACTTGTCCAGGTCGCGGACAATGCGCTTGACCACCCGCTCCGGCGCGCCGTCACGGGGGGTGATGGCGGCCACGGTGCCGTCGTCGTGGTAGGTCACGTCATATAAAGAAGGCACATAGATGCCGTCCAACTGGGCGGCGGCCACCAGGAAGCGGTGCTTGTCCCAGCCCTCCCGGCGGGCCTTGCGGTGGAGGTTAATCAGCTCCGGCGTCACGTCCTCGCCCTCGCCCAGGGAGACAATGTCGATAAAGTCTGCCACGGGCTCGGCGTTGTACATGGCGGTACCGCCGGCGATGACAAGGGGCGTCAGATGGGGCCGGTCGGCGCTGTGGAGGGGGATGCCCGCCAAATCCAGCATATTGAGAATGGCGGTGAAGGCCATCTCATAGCCCACGGAAAAGGCTACAATATCAAAATCGGCAACGGGGTCGCCGGACTCCAGGGCAAAGAGGGGCATGTGGGCCCGGCGCATCTCCTCCTCCATGTCGCCCCAGGGGGCAAACACACGCTCGCACCACACGCCGTCCATCTCGTTCATAACGCCGTAGAGAATGCGCATGCCCAGGTTGGACATGCCGATTTCGTAGGTGTCGGGGAAGCAGAAGGCGACGCGGGTGTCCACGTCTTTTTTATCCTTGATGACCGCGTTATACTCGCCGCCCACGTAGCGGGCGGGCTTTTGCACGCGGGGTAAAATGCGTTCCAATCGCTGATCCACGGTGGTTCTCCTTTGCATGGTGCAGACTTGACGCATTATTTTACCGAATTTTCGCTGTTTTGACAAGTCCCATTTCGCGCAAAGAACGCCAGAAAAGAGCCCCGGCGGCCAGGAGAAAGAAGGGCGTGCCGCCGAAACGGAGCAGGAGCCACCCGGCCAGGGCCGTCAGCGATGCCGACACAGCCAGGGACAGCGCGGCGCAGATCCGGTCCGCGGCATAGGGGCCAAAGCACCAGGCCAGGGCAATCCACATAAGGCGCTCGCCGTCCAGCGGGCGGATGGGCAGCAGATTATAGAGGCCAAGCACCGTGTGGACGCCGGCGTGGAGATAGGCGCCCTCCCAGCGGCGGCCCAGGGTGGCAAAGGCGGCGGCGCACAGCAGGTTTACCGCCGGGCCGGCGGCGGTGATGAGGGCCTCCGCGCCGTAGCTCATCACATGGGCGAAGCGGATTTCCGCGCCGAATGGTGTAAAGGCTAATCCCTTTAATGTGCCGTTAAATAAACGTAAGACGGCGATATGGCCCAGCTCATGAAGGGCCGCGGCACAAAGAAGCGCCAGAGTGAGGCGGGGCTGGGCAAAGACAGCCACCGACAGGGCGAACAGCCAGGTCAGCGGCGTGGCGCGAATATCAATAGGTGACATAGTAAATGGGATTCAGGTATTTGGTGTCGCGGTGGATTTCAAAATGAAGATGGGGGCCGGTGGTCTCGCCGGACTCGCCTACCTCCGCGATGGGGTCGCCCAGGCGGACGCTCTGGCCGGAAGAGGCGGTGATTTTGCTGCAATGGGCGTAGAGGGTGGTGTAGCCGTTGGCGTGGGCCACCTCCACGTATTTACCCAGGTCGCTGCTCTCCCCTACTGCCAGCACGGTGCCGTCGGCAAAGCTGCGGATGATGGCACCCGTCTCGGCGGCGATGTCCAGGCCGTAGTGAAACCGTTGATCGTTGCCGATGGGGTGGGTGCGGTAGCCGAAAGCCGAGGACAGGGTGCCGTCCACCGGATCGGCATAGTCGAAGCCCAGGACGGATTGGAGAAGCTCCGCCTGGGGCGGGGTGTTGTCCTCGGTGTAGGCCAGAGCGGTGCGGTCATTGGCCATGACAGCTACCGCCTCCGTCTCCTCGGCGGGGCCGAATACCGCCACGTAGGCGTCGTTGATGGCCTGGCCCATCTCCTCCCCGCCCACAGCCCGTCCCACGGCGGAGAAGGCGGCAGCGAAGTCGGTCTCATTGCTGAGAAGCGCCCGGGCGCGGCGGCTGTACTGCTCCGCCACGTCGGGATAGGCCACCTTGACCCCTACCAACAGGGCAAACAGCAGGGCGCTGGCCAGAAGCTGCCGCAGCCAGCGGCTGTTCTGCCGGGGCTCTTCCTCCCGCTTGCCCTGGGAATGGCGGCTGGCCTCGAACTGCTGGCGAAAGGGGACGTGATCGCGCTCCACCCGGCGGCCGGCGGTGTGATAATCGGACATGGCGATTCCTCCTTTGTCACACAGGGTATGCAAGCGATGAAGCGTTTAGAAGGGGGAATTGCCACTTGACAGCGCGGGATAAAGTCACTATAATGGAACGGCTGACGGGGTGTAGCGCAGCTGGTAGCGCGCTTGGTTCGGGACCAAGAGGCCGCGGGTTCAAGTCCCGCCACTCCGACCAGGAAGGGACTCTGATTGCATTATAATCAGAGTCCCTTTTCTTCTTCCTATATTGTGCGTTGTCTGTTATAATGATCTCGACAAATCGGGATTTCGCGAGGCTATTTATGGGATTTATATCATTCAATGAAAACTACTACCGCAAAAAGCTGGAAGAATATGAGAATAAGA
>CAMKGX010000048.1 GCA_946412355.1 uncultured Clostridia bacterium | reverse complement strand
TGTTGTCCTGCAGCTCGCTGAGGCTGTGCTGCAGCAGCACCTTGCCCTTGTTCATAATGCCCACGTGGTCGCACACGTCCTCCAGCTCCCGCAGGTTGTGGGAGCTGACCAGCACGGTGGTGCCGTTCTCCGCCACGTCGCCCAGCAGCAGGCTCCACACCTGGCGGCGCATGACGGGGTCCAGGCCGTCCACGGGCTCATCCAGAATCAGGTAATCCGGGCGGCAGCACATGGCCAGCCAGAAGGCGGCCTGCTTCTGCTGGCCCTTGCTCATCCGGCGGATGGGCTGCACGTCGCTGATGGGGAACACCTGCTTCATCTTCTGGTACCGCTCCCGGTCAAAGGTGGGGTACATCCCGGCGTAAAACCGGGACATCTCCGCGATGTTGGCCTGGGGGAAATAGAACCAGTCGTCGGGGATGACGGCGATGCGCCGCTTCACGTCCGGGTTTTCGTAAATGGGCTGGCCCTCCAGCAGCAGTTCGCCGCTGTCGGGGCGGTACACGCCGGTGAAATGGCGGATGATGGTGGATTTACCGGCGCCGTTGGGCCCCACCAGGCCGTACACGGCCCCCTTGGGCACCGTCATGGTGGCCTCGTCCAGGGCCCGGAAGCCCTCAAAGGTCTTGACTACGCTCTTGGCTTCAAGCATGTTTCTCGTCTCCTCTCCATAGCTGCAGCAGCTCCGTCTCGGTGGCGCCCAGGCTTTTCAGCTCCGCCAAAATGGGCCGGGCCTTTTGCAGCAGCTCCGTCTTGCGTGCGTCGTGCTGCCCGCCGGACTCGGCCACGAAGCTGCCCTTGCCTGTGACGGACACCACGTACCCCTCCTGCTCCAGCTCGCCGTAGGCCCGCTGGATGGTGTTGGGGTTGATGGCCAGCTCTCCGGCCAGCGCCCGGACGGAGGGCAGTTTGTCTCCCGCGCCCAGGGCCCCCGTCACCATCAGGTGGCGCAGCCCGTCCTTGACCTGCTCGTAGATGGGGCGGCTGTCACGATAATCTAAATGTATCATCGCTCTGCCTCCTTTTTCGGTTGGTTTTTGGTACCACGGTATAGTGTATTAATCGTGTTAGTACACTTATACACTCCCAGCGGCAAAATGTCAAGCATATATTTTGAAAAACCGCCCCGCCGCCCCCGCTGATATTTCCCATAACGGAAAAATATTGCAAAAGGTCTTTTCTTTTTTCCTTATTTGGCTATAATAATGTACCGAAGTTTTCGTCAAAAGGAGAACCCCCATGAAGCTTTCTTCCGTCCTTCGCACCGCCGCCGGCAGCGGCGATATTCTCCGCCGCACCGCCGTCATGGCCCGCAAGGCCGCCGCGGAATGCGGCAAGAGCAGCACCGCCATTTTCTTCGATATGCTGCGCTGCGCCCGGGTGTACGGCGCCGGCCCCACCGACTACATGATGTTCCGCTTCTACGAGACCACCGACGCCGAGCGCGCCACCTTCTTCACCCGTCTCAGCTCCGCCGCCTTCGTCAAGCGGGTCAACGACCGGGCATATTCCCCCATTTTCAACGATAAAAATACCTTCGCCGCCAAGTTCGCCCCCTATATGGGCCGCCAGACCTACGACCTCCGCACCGGCGACGCCGCCGGCTTTGCCGCCTTTTTGCAGGGCAAGGAGGCCATTATGGCCAAGCCCGTGGACGCCGACTGCGGCCGGGGCATTGAGAAATTGTACGTCAGGGATTTTGACGGCGCCGACGGCCTGTGGGCCTATCTCAAGCAGGAGAGCAAGCCCTTCGGCATCGCCGAGGAGGTCTTGACCCAGCATCCCGGCATGGCGGCCCTCCATCCCCAGAGCATCAACTGCGTCCGTGTGGCCACCTTCGTCAAGGACGACGGTGAGCCCACCGTCATCTACGCCGCCTGCAAGGCCGGCACCGGCGACGCCGCCTGCGACAACACCGGCCGGGGCGGCATCACCTGCCGCCTGGACATCGACACCGGCCGCATCATCTCCAACGGCCACAGCGAGGAGCTGGAGGAGTTCACCGCCCATCCCGACACGGGCATTACCTTTAAGGGTTACGAAATCCCCATGGCGGCGGAGTGCAAGGCCCTGGCCCTGACGGCGGCCAAGGTCTACCCCGGCTTCCGCTACGTGGGCTGGGACATCTGCGTCACCCCCACCGGCCCCGTGCTGGTGGAGGGCAACGATTACCCCGGCTACGACCTGGCCCAGATGCCCGACAAGGACGCCCCCCACCCCTGGGAGGGCCTCATTCCCTGCTTTACCCGGCAGGGGATTGACGTGAAATAAAATGCATGGCGCAGCCATGCCATTCACGGCACAGCCAAATCATGCCGCGCAGCGGCAATTCACGGCGGCAAAGCCGCCAATTCACACGAAATGATGCCGCTATCACCCACCCGCCCTATATCACATCTGCCGCAACCCGGTAACGACCACCGCCCCGCCCGATTGAATGGCAAGGGGCATCGTCTATCACCGTAGGGGCCGACGACTACCCCAAGGGCACTGGTTCCGGCAGCCGCTCGTACCTCGCGGGCCGTCACCGGCGCCCGGCGGCCCGTTACCCGGTAACGACCACCGCCAGGGCCGGGTGAATGGCATACGGTAACGGCAAATCGTGTGTAGGGGCGGGGCTCTGCTCCGCCCAAGGCCGGGCAATTGACGATAGCAGGGCGGAGCAGAGCCCCGCCCCTACGAACAAATTCGTGACACTCCCGCAACAAACGGTGCCTTTCCGCAAACCCGCCAACCCGCAAGCGGGCGCTTCATGAAGCGCCCCTACAAAGAGACCCGCCACCTGCGTTTTCACCGTAGGGGCGATTCACGAATCGCCCGCAACCCGGTGTCGAATACCGCCAAGGCCGGTTGAATGGCAAGGGGCATCGTCTATCACCGTAGGGGCCGACGCCTACCCCAAGGGCACTGGCTCCACAAGCCGCTCGTACCTCGCGGTGTGTCGCTGGCGCCGGCGGCCCGTAACCCGGTAGCGAATACCGCCAGGGCCGGGTGAATGGAATACGGTAACGGCAACCATGCGTAGGGGCGGACGACTCTGTCCGCCCTCTCTCCGTCACAAAACCCTGGCTGGGGAGGACAGGGCCGTCCTCCCCTACGGATAAAACCGACACCCATTTGCAGCCAACCGGCCTTCCATCAATCCCGCCGCGTGGGTACGGGCCGCCGACGCCAGTGACGGCCCGCGAGGTACGAGCGGCTGCCGGAACCAGTGCCCTTGGGGTAGTCGTCGGCCCCTACGCATAAAATGATGCCGCTATCAACCACCCGCCCTGTATCACATCTGCCGCAAGCGGGCGCTTCATGAAGCGCCCCTACAAAGAGAACCGCCACCTGCGTTTTCACCGTAGGGGCCGACGACCCCGGCGGCCCGTTACCCGGTAACGACCACCGCCAAGGCCGGCTGAATGGGACACGACAACGGTAACCGTGTGTAGGGGCGGGGCTCTGCTCCGCCCTTTTATCGACAATTGCCCGGCCTCGGGCGGAGCAGAGCCCCGCCCCTACGGATAAAACCGACACCCATTTGCAGCCAACCAATCTCTTATCCAATCTGCCGCCGGGCAAGGCGGGACACATAGGTCCCGCCCTACGGACAATATCGGCACCTTTGCGCAGCCAACGAACCGTTTTTCATATTTTCCGCCCCAATGGAAGGGCAACCCGTCCTCCACCGCAAAAAACCTCCCCATTTCCTTATAAAAATTTGTAAAAAGCCCTTTACAAGGCGGCTTTCGTGTGTTATGTTATTTGAGCGCGTGTGCGTGCAGATTTCGCCCCACAACTTCGTTCCCGGGCCGTTCACCTGCCCCGATACGCAGTGTGCGGGTACTATTTAAGAAAGGTGGAACTTCACTATGATGCTGAAAGACCAGAAGACCGCGATTATCGAGAGCAACCGCACTCATGAGACCGACACCGGCTCCCCCGAGGTGCAGGTGGCCATCCTCACCGAGCGCATCAGCCAGCTCACCGAGCACCTGAAGGTGCATCCCCACGACTTCCATAGCCGCCGCGGTATGCAGATGATGATCGGTAAGCGCCGTCGCCTGCTGGACTACCTGGCCAAGAAGGACATTGAGCGTTATCGTGCCCTGATCGCCAAGCTGGGTCTGCGTAAGTAAGTGAAATCAGGGTGATGTGCCGCGGGCGCATCACCCTATTTTCAATATTGCGAGTCAGTCGGAAAGCCCTTAGAACTTGAATATGCGCCCGAATTTCGGGCCCGTATGCAAGTGCTAATGGTTCGGCTGGCTCGACGCTACAAAAAAGGAGATTTACCATGTCAACCATTATTACCCATCGCCAGTTCCCCCACTACCACAAGTACACCATGGACCTGGCCGGCCGCCCCCTGACGCTGGAAGTGGGCAAGCTGGCGGAGCTTGCCAACGCCGCCGTGATGGTGGGCTACGGCGATACCCGTGTGCTGTGCACCGTCACCGCCGCCCCCCGTCCCCGTGACGGCATCGACTTCTTCCCCCTCAGCGTGGACTTTGAGGAGAAGATGTACGCCGTGGGCCGCATCCCCGGCAGCTTCAACCGCCGCGAGGGCCGCCCCGGCGAGAAGGGCATCCTGACCTCCCGCGTCATCGACCGCCCCATCCGCCCCCTGTTCCCCTACGACTTCCGCAACGACGTGGCGGTGATGTGCACCGTCATGGCCGTGGATCACGACTGCTCCCCCGAGGTGGCCTCCCTCATCGGCGTATCCGCCGCCCTGGCCATCTCCGACATCCCCTGGAACGGCCCTGTGGGCGCCGTGAAGATGGGCCTGGTGGACGGTGAGCTGGTCATCAACCCCGACGCCCAGCAGCGCAAGGTCTCCGACCTGGACGTGACTGTGGTCTCCACCGGCAAGAAGGTGGTCATGATCGAGGCCGGCGCCAACCAGGTGGACAACGACACCATGTTCAAGGCCATCCAGACCGCCCATGAGGAGAACCAGCGCCAGATCGCCCTCATCAACCAGATGGTGGCGGAGCTGGGCAAGCCCAAGTTCGACTATCCCCACGCCGACTTCGACCAGGTGCTGTTTGACCGCATCGTGGCCGACTTCATGGACGAGGCCAAGGCCGCCATGGACACCGACGATAAGAACGTCCGGGAGGCCCGCTGGAACGAGATGATTGAGCACTGGCACGAGAAGTATCTGGACGAGTTCCCCAACATGGACCAGTACCTGGAGGAGATCACCTACAAGTTCCAGAAGAAGATCGTCAAGGCCTGGCTGCTGGAGGGCCACCGCGTGGACGGCCGCCAGCGCAACGAGATCCGGCCTCTGGACGCCGAGGTGGGCGTGCTGCCCCGTGTCCACGGCTCCGGCCTCTTCACCCGCGGCCAGACCCAGGTGCTGTCCGTCTGCACCCTGGACACCCTCTCCGCCAACCAGAAGCTGGACACCATCTGGGAAGAGACCGAGAAGCGGTATATGCACCACTATAACTTCCCCGGTTACAGCGTGGGCGAGGCCAAGGCCGCCCGCAGCCCCGGCCGCCGCGAGATCGGTCACGGCGCCCTGGCCGAGCGCGCCCTGCTGCCTGTCATTCCTCCCGTGGAGGAGTTCCCCTACGCCATCCGCGTGGTGAGCGAAGTGGTGTCCTCCAACGGCTCCACCTCCCAGGGCTCCATCTGCGGCTCCACCCTGGCCCTGATGGACGCCGGCGTGCCCATCTCCGCCCCCGTGGCCGGTATCTCCTGCGGCCTCATCCAGGACGATGAGGGCGGCTTCACCACCTTTATCGACATCCAGGGCGTGGAGGACTTCCACGGCGAGATGGACTTCAAGGTGGCCGGCACCAAGAAGGGCATCACCGCCATCCAGATGGACCTGAAGAACGACGGCCTCACCATGGAGATCATCCGCAACGCCCTGGACATCACCTACGACGCCCGGGTGCAGATCCTGGACCAGATCATGCTGCCCGTCATCGCGGAGCCCCGGCCCGAGGTCAGCCCCTACGCCCCCAAGATGATCACCCTGCACATCGACCCCGACCGCATCCGCGAGGTCATCGGCAAGGGCGGCAGCGTCATTCAGAAGATCGTGGCCGAGTCCGGCGCCAAGGTGGACATCGACGACGACGGCACCATCCACATCGCCTCCCCCAACGCCGAGAGCTGCGAGCTGGCCAAGAAGTTCATCGACGACATCGTGTTCGTCCCTGAGGTGGGCAAGCTGTACTACGGCCGCGTGGTGCGCCTGATGACCTTCGGCGCCTTCGTGGAGATCGCCCCCGGCAAGGACGGCCTGGTGCATATCTCCAAGCTGTCCGACAAGCGCATCGAGAAGGTGGAAGACGCCTGCAAGGTGGGCGACATGATGTGGGTCAAGTTCATGGAGATCGACGAGAAGGGCCGCTGGAACCTGTCTCACAAGGACGCCATGAAGGACATCGCCGCCAAGGAAGCCGCCGGCGAAACCATTGAATAATTAGCATAGTAAAACCCCCCATTTGCACCGCGTTGGCGCAAATGGGGGACTTTTTTGCCAGTTAAGAGAGAAAAGAGAAGAGAGAAGAGAGAAGAGAGAAGGTGTCCGCTCCGCGGACGGATTGAGAATTGCAATACGATATCGCCTTCCCCTCAAGTCCGTAGGGGCGGGGCTCTGCTCCGCCCTTTTCTCGTCAATCGCCCCGGCCACGGGCGGAGCAGAGCCCCGCCCCTACGCACGGTTGTCGATGCCGTGTACCATTCAACCGGCCGGGGCGGTTTTCGTTACCGGGGTACGGGCCGCCGAGTCGTCGGCCCCTACGGCGAAAACCCGGCCCTCCCCCAGGGGAGAGCCGGGTTCATTATTTACAGCAAAAGCTTTTACCGGCACAAAAAGCTGTACCATCCCTCGGACGTATTCTCCTCCAGAATCTCCCAGCCGTCCTTTTGGAGCTGGGCCCGGACTTCATCGGCGCGGTCGTCGATGATGCCGCTGGTGAGGAAGAGGCCGCCCCGCTTCAAAAAGGGCCGCACCTGGGGGCTGAGGCTGAGGATCACGTCCGCCACGATGTTGGCGCACACCATGTCGTACTCGCCGCCGAACTCCGCTTGCAAGGCCTTGTCGCAGGTGACGTCGCCCCACCGGACGGTGTACACGTCCCGGCCGATGCCGTTGAGGGCGGCGTTTTCATAGGCCACGTCCACGCATTTTTCGTCAATGTCGCAGGCAAAAGCCCGGTTTGCCCCCAGCCGCAGGGCGGCGATGGACAAAATGCCGCTGCCGCAGCCCAGATCCAGCACCTTTTCCCCGCCGTGGATGTGCTTGTCCAGGGCGGTGAGGCACAGGCGGGTGGTGGCGTGGCTGCCGGTGCCGAAGGTGAGGCCCGGGTTCAGCCGCAGGGGCAGCCGCCCCGGCACGCTGGCCTCCTCCCATTCCGGAACCACCAGCAGCCGCTCTCCGATCTCCATGGGCTTATAAAAGGCCTTCCAGTTGTTTTCCCAGTCGGCGTCGGCCACGTTTTCCATCATAAGGGTCAGGGGGGCGTACTCCGGGTGGGCCTTTTTCAGCTCGCTCATGGCCATGCGGACGTGGGCCACGGTGTTCATGCCGTCGGGGGTGTTCTCCACGTAAAAGGTGACGCGGCAGACCCCCTTTTTCTCCTTCAAAAGGGCGTCATCCACGTAATCCCAGTACTTTTTGTTGTTTTCCAGAAAATCCTTGAAATCCCCCTCGTCGTCAATCACCACGCCGGTGACGCCCTGCTGCTCCAGCAGCTCCGTCACTGGGTCGATGCCCCCGGGGGCGGTGTCGATGCGCAGTTCCAGCCAATCCATTGCGTTTTCCTCACTTTCCTACACAGAACCGGGAGAAGATGGTGTCCACCAGATCCTCCCGTATATTTTTGCCATTCAATTCGCCCAAAGCGGCCAATGCCGCCTCCGCGTCGGTGAGCACCACGTCGGGGGTCAGCCCCCGGCGCAGGCTGTCCAGCGCGGCGGCGACGGCCTCCAGCGCCCGGCCCACCGCGTCCGCCTGCCGGGCGTTGGTGAGCAGCTGCCCCGGCTGGCCCTGCTCCGGCGGGAAAAGGGCCTCCACCGCCCCTTGCAGGGCGTCGATGCCCGCCCCGGTCTTGGCGGAGAGGAAAATCACCTGGCCAAACCGGCGGCGCAAGGCGTCCGCGTCCACCGCCGTGGGCAAATCGGTCTTGTTCACCACCACCAGCATACGCTCCGCCTGTTCCGCCACGGCGACGGCGGCCTCGTCCTCCTCCGTGAGGGGGGCGGCGCCGTCCAGCACCAGCAGCGCCAGGGCGGCGGATTGGGCGGCGGAGCGGGCCCGGTCGATGCCCATGGCCTCCACGGTGTCGGCCTTTGCCCGGATGCCGGCGGTGTCGATGAGCCGCAGCAGCACCCGGCCCAGAGGCACCTTTTCCTCCACAGTGTCCCGGGTGGTGCCGGGGATGTCGGTGACGATGGCCCGGTCGTAGCCCAGCAGGGCGTTCAAAAGGGAGGATTTGCCCGCGTTGGGCCGTCCCACAATGGCGGTAGGCACCCCTGCGCGGAGAATCTGCCCCCGGCGGAAGGTGTCCCGCAAGGCGGCCAGACGGCGCCGGTTGCTCTCCAAAGTGGCCTCCAATTCGTCACGCTCCACGTCCGCAATGTCCTCGTCCGGATAGTCCACCACGGCGTAAAACCGGGCCACCACCGCCATCAGGCTGTCGTAAATGGCATCCACCCCCCGGCTCAGGGCACCGGAGAGCTGGCCCAGGGCGCTGCGGGCGGCCTCCGCTGTCTCGGCGTCAATGAGGTCCACCACCGCCTCGGCCTGCAACAGATCCATCCGCCCGTTGAGAAAGGCCCTGCGGGTGAATTCGCCCCCCCTGGCCTGCCGGGCCCCGGCGGCGAACAGGGCGGCAAGGCCCCGCTCCAGCACGATGGGGGAGCCGTGGCAGTGAAGCTCCGCGCTGTCCTCGCCGGTGTAGCTGTGGGGGCCGGGGAAGCGGACGCACAGCACCTGGTCCAGCGGCTGGCCGTCCTCGTCCAGCAGCGTGCCGTATACCATTTTCCGCTCCGGCAGGGCGGTGCCGCCGGCGGGGCGGAACACCCGGGATAAAATGGCGTCGGTGTCCGGCCCGGACAGGCGCAGTATGCCGATGGCGCAGGGCAGCCGGGGCGTGGCGATGGCGGCGATGGTATCCATTTTCGGGCCTCCTTTGGGGGAAATCCATAGTGAACGTATTGTATCATGGATAAGGGAAAAAGGGAAGAATTTCGTGGCCGGACGCAAAAAAACGGGGCGGACAGCGTCGTCCGCCCCTACAGGTGGTATCTGATTATGCCCAGGGGTCGGTTTCCTCCGGGGCGGCGAAGTAGTAATCTGGCGGCACCTCCACGATGCGGTCCCGCTTTTCGTAGTCGCTGTTGGCCTCGAAGGTGCTGGAAATCAGGTTGCCCTCACCGTCGTACACGTTGCGGTAGGTCTTGACGAAGTAGCCGGTGTAGGGCGTCTGCACCACCCGGGGCTCGCTGCCGTAGGGCAGGTCCGGGTTCACCACCGTCTGCTCCTCCCAGGGGGTGGAGGACAGGGTGTTGCTGATGATTTTCACGTAGGTGTCATCGGTCTTGGTGCCCAGGATAGTGGTGGTGAGATTGTTGTCCTTCCAGTCGGTGACGATTTTGATGGGATAGTCGGTGTTGTTGCGGAAGGCGTAGTCCGGCCCGCCCCAGCTCACCGTGGCGTCGCAGCCCCAGGTAATGTAGGCCGGGGCAAACTGGTGGCAGTACCGCAGCACGATCTTCAAGTTGGCCAGCAGCGTGGCGTAGTACAGCGTGGAGGACACCTGGCAGATGCCGCCGCCCACGCTGTCCACCGTCTGGCCGCCCACGTAGGCCGGCGCCGCGCCGAAGCCCCGGGCCACCGTCCGCTCGCCCACGGTGGCGTTGTACCAGAACTCCTCACCGGGGTTGTAAATCTTGCCGTTGATGCACTGGGCCGCCAGATACACGTTGTGGATCCGGGCGCTGGAGCCGGTGACCTTGGTGGTGTAGGTGCCCAGCACGTCCCGGAACATGGCCTCCTCCAGCATCTCGGTGGTCACCTTGGGGAAGGCCACCTCCGCCTGGGCCAAAAAGGTCTCGCCGGGCTTTGCCGCCGCAAGCTGCTCCGCCACGGCGTCCACGTCAAAGTCCAGCCCCACGTAGGATCGGGTGGGCTGGCCGGTGGCCTTGTCGCACTTGGCCTCCTCCGCCTTGTGGTGCAGCTCCCGGTAGATGGCGGCCACGTCCACCGTCTCCGCCTTGGTCTGACGGTAGACGCACTCCACCGGGGACAGGTCGCCTGTCTGGAACCGCAGCGTCAGCTGTTTTTCCAGATCCTTGCCGTCCAGCGTCACGCCGTCGGCGGGCTTGGTGATGTACAATCCCGGGCCGTCGGGGCCCTCCTCCGTCAGGGCGAAGGCGCCGTCCACCACGGTGCAGTTCAGGTTCTCCACCATGTCTGCCACCCGGGCGCGCAGTACGGTTTCGTCCACGTCAAAGGCGGGGTGGATGTCCACCGGGGCAAAGAAGCTCTTCACCCATCTCTCGGCGTTTTGCAGCAGCGAGCCGTCCCGGCCGTAGGCATAGGCGATGGCGGCGGCGTCGTTGGGGGACAGGTGTACGCCCATCTCCGCCAGGGTGCAGCGCTTCACCTCCACGCCGTCCTCGGTGAGTACCAGCTCGGTGGCGTACACGGCTTTTTCCGCAGCGCGCCAGGCGTCGGCGGCCTCCTGGGTGGTCATGCCGCCCATGTCCACCCCCATGACGGCGGTGTTGCGGTAGACGGTGTGGCTCAATTGAGGGGCGCACATCACGGCGGTGGCGCACAGCAGCAGCGCCATCACCGCCACCACGGCCCACAGCCAGCCCTTTCTCTTCCGGGGCGGGGCGGGACGGGAAGCGGCGCTCTTTTCGGCGCCCTTTTCCGGCTCTGTTGCCGGCGCAGTCTCGGACTGCGTCACCGGTGCAGATTCCGGAGCGCTGACAGCCGGCTCCTGTCCCTGCCAGGGCGTCTTGCGGGGCGTAATGGGCGGGTGCAGGTCGCCGGGGGCCAGGTCGTCCGTCACCGGCGGCGTAATTCTCATATCCGGGGCTGCCGCATATTCCTTGTTCTCCATGGCATACCCCTCCTTTCCTCCACGGGGGTCATAAAATCGCAACAGACGGTTGCAACTTTATATTATAAACCCATTGGGCGAAAAAGTACACTATAAAATTAGGAATGTGTCGCTTTTCGGGGGATGCGGATGGTGAGGACGATGGCCTCCTCTGTGTCGCTGCGGCCCACGTCGGCGGCCACGCCGCTTTGCCGCATCACCTCCACCGAACGCTGTACCGAGTTGAGGAACAGCCGCACGTCCTTGATGACGTAATGGGGCCGAGGCCCTGGCGGCGTGGTGCGGCGCTGGGAGAGCAGCTCCTCCACAAGGGCCTCCGTCCGGGCCACGGTCAGCCCCCGCTGCACCGCCGTGTCCAGGGCTTTGCGCCTTTCCTCGCCGTCGGTGAGCCGCAGCAGGGCCCGGGCGTGGCGCTCGGTGAGGCCGCCGTCCAGGATGGCCTGCCGCTCTGCCGCCGTCAAGTGCAAAAGCCGCAGCTTGTTGGCCACCGCGCTCTGGGACCGACCCAGCCGGGCCGCCGCCTCCTGCTGGGAGAAGCCGTACCGGGCGATGAGCCCGGCGATGGCCTCCGCCTCCTCGAAGCAGTTCAGATCCCGCCGCTGCACGTTCTCGATGAGAGCCAGCAGCCCCGACTCCGCCTCGTCCACCCGGGCGATGAGGCAGGGCACCTGCCGCAAGCCCGCCATGGCCGCCGCCCGCAGCCGCCGCTCCCCGGCCACCAGCTCGTACCCGCCGCCGCAGCGCCGCACCGTCAGCGGCTGCAGAATGCCGTAGTCCTGGATGCTGCGCCGCAGCTCCTCCAGCCCCTCCCGGTCGAAGGCGCGCCGGGGCTGCTGGGGGTTGGGCCGGATGGCGTCCAGGGGCAGATACTGGACCCGGGAGGACAAAAATTCGCTTTTTCGCGTAAATATCATGGGCAACGCCCCCTTTCCGCCTCATCATACCCCATCCGCAGGGTCAAAATCCGGCGCAGACCGTCGGGAAATCAAAAAATACGGCCCTGCCCCATCTTGCAAAAGTGAATGGGGAATGGTACACTAACGCATAGATGTTTTTCAGTGTCGCCATCCGCCCCAAGGGCGAAGGGCAAGAAAAGGGAATCAGGTGCAAGTCCTGAGCGATCCGGTCACTGTGAGCGGGGAGCAGGGGCGGCAAATGGCCATTGTGCCCGGCGGGGCATGAGAAGGCGCCGCCGCTGTGACGATCCCAAGCCAGGAAACCTGCTGAAAAACGTGGCGCTGCCTCCGAGCAAGGCGTGGCCCACAGAATCGGCCCCGGGGCCCAGTGCCCACCGGGCTGTTTTTGCTGCGCCTGCTTTCCCGGTAAGCAGGCGTTTTATCATATCCGCCCCGCCGTGTACGGGGCAGGGAAGGAGTACCCTTATGAAACACCTGACGCGATGGGCCTGCGCCCTGCTGGCCCTTTGCCTGACCCTCGCCCTCACCGCCTGCGGCGCTGCGTCAGCGGAGAGCGGCCCCCCCGACCTGCCGGGCCTCACCTACGAGAGCACCATGCCCCTGCAGTACGCCGACCAGTTCGCCGTGTACCGCTACGAGGGGGGCTATTCCCTCATCGACATGGTCAGCAGCGACCGCATCCTGGTGGTGCCCCGGGGCAAGGAGGCCCCGGCGGGCCTGCCCGGTGACATCGTGACGGTGCCCCAGGGCCTTGACCACATCTATCTTACCGCCACCTCCGCCATGGCCCTTTTTGAGGCCATCGGCGGCATGGACGCCATCTCCTTCGTGGGCAGCCGTGACTGGTACACCCCCGCCGCCATTGAGGCCCTGGACAGCGGAAAGTTCACCTATGCCGGCAAGTACAACGCCCCCGATTACGAGCTGCTGCTTGACGGCGGCTGCCAGCTGGCCATCGAGTCCACCATGATCCTCCATAACCCGGAGGTGAAGGAGAAGATGACGGAGCTGGGCATCAAGACGGTGGTGGAGCGCTCCAGCTATGAAAACCATCCCCTGGGCCGCACGGAGTGGATGAAGGTCTACGGCGTGCTGCTGGGCCGGGAGGCGGAGGCGGAAGCGGCCTTTGCCGCCCAGGCGGAGAAGATCAGCGCCCTGACGGGCCTGGACGCCACCGGCAAGACCGCCGCCTTCTTCTACATCAGCACCAACGGCAGCGTGGTCACCTACAAGAGCGACGGCTACGTGCCTGCCATGATCGGCATCGCCGGGGGCGAGTACGTGCTCCGCGACCTGGGCCTGGAGGACGACAGCAAGCTGTCCACCGTGAATATGAGCATGGAGCAGTTCTATGCCGACGCCTGCGCCGCCGACGTGGTGATTTACAACTGCTCCATCGCCTCCCAGCTCTACACCCTGTCCGATTTTCTGTCCCTCAGCCCGGTGCTGGAGGACTTCGCCGCCGTGAAAACCGGCCAGGTCTGGACCACCACCGAGAGCATGTTCCAGCAGACGGATAAAATGGGCGACATCATTGAGGAGATGCACCGCATTTTCAGCGGCACCGCCGACGATACCATGACCTATTTCTTCCGCCTGCAATAGCGGCCAAAACGGTTTACCCTTGCCAAAAAGGAGGGATTGCCTTGGGTCAATCCACTGTCCAAACTGAAAAAAGCCGCCCCGCCCGGTACGCGGCGGTGTTCGCGGGGCTGCTCATCGCCCTGGCGGCGCTGACGGTGTGGAACATCAACGCCGGCAGCGTCCATATCTCCGTGGGGGAGATCGCCCGTATCCTGTTCCTCCGCCAGGGGGACGACACCGCCCTGGGCATCGTGTGGAAGCTGCGGCTGCCCCGCATCATCGCCGCGGCGGTGCTGGGGGGCGGCCTGGCGCTGTCCGGCTTCCTGATGCAGACCTTTTTCGGCAACCCCATCGCCGGGCCCTTCGTGCTGGGCATCTCCTCCGGCTCCAAGCTGTGCGTGGCCATCACCATGATCGTGGCGCTGCGGTTCGTGCCCTACGTCACGTCCTGGATGATGGTGCTCTCCGCCTTTGCCGGGGCGCTGCTGGCCATGGGCTTCGTGCTGCTGTCCGCCCGGTCCATCCGCCAGATGAGCATGCTGCTGGTGGCGGGCATCATGATTTCCTACATCTGCTCGGCGGTGACGGAGTTTGTCATCACCTTCGCCCGGGATAGCGACATCGTCAACCTCCACACCTGGAGCCAGGGCAGCTTCTCCGGCACCAAGTGGGAGGACGTGACCGTTTTCACCTGGATTATCGCCCTCTGCGCTGTGGCGGTGTTCCTGCTGGCCAAGCCCATCAGCGCCTACCAGATGGGGGAGAGCTATGCCCAGAGCATGGGCGTCAACGTAAAGCGGTTCCGCGTGGTGCTGATTCTGCTATCCAGCCTCATCGCCGGGTGCGTCACCGCCTTTGCCGGGCCCATCTCCTTTGTGGGCATCGCCGTGCCCCACCTCATCAAGCTGCTGCTGAAAACCGCCAAGCCCATCGTGGTCATCCCCGCCTCGTTTTTAGGCGGCGCGGTGTTCTGCCTGCTGTGCGACTACATCGCCCGCACCGCCTTCGCCCCGGTGGAGCTGTCCATCAGCACCGTCACGGCCCTGTTCGGCGCGCCGGTGGTCATCGCCATGCTCATCCGCCGCCACGGCGGACGTGGTTAAGGGGGGGTGACAAAGATGGCAGGCATCTATTTCCGCACCGCGGATTTGTCCGTGGGCTACCAGGGCAGGGCCCTCATTGAAAATATCAACATTTCTCTGGAAAAAGGGGAGATTTTGACGCTAATCGGCCCAAATGGTTCCGGAAAATCCACCATTTTGAAGAGCATCACCAAGCACCTTGCCACCCTTGGCGGCGACAGCTTCGTGGCGGACGCCTCCGTGGGGGCCATGACCTACCGCCAGCTGAGCCGCCGCATGGCCGTGGTGCTCACTGAGCGCATCCGGGGCGAGCTGCTGACGTGCTACGACGTGGTGGCCACCGGCCGCTACCCCTACACCAACACCCTGGGCCTCCTCTCGGCGGAGGACAGGGCCAAGGTGCTGGCCGCCATGGACAGTGTCCACGCCGCCGACCTGGCGGACCGGGACTTCACCGCCATTTCCGACGGCCAGCGCCAGCGGATTCTGCTGGCCCGGGCCATCTGCCAGGAGCCGGAGCTCATCGTGCTGGACGAGCC
>CAMKGX010000047.1 GCA_946412355.1 uncultured Clostridia bacterium | reverse complement strand
TGGCTGTCCTCCTCCTCGCCGATGGGGGTCTCCAGGGACACCGGCTCCTGGGCGATTTTCAGAATCTCCCGCACCTTGTCCACCGGCATGCCCATCTCGTCGGAGATCTCCTCGGGGGAGGGGTCGTGGCCCAGCTCCTGCAAAAGCTGGCGGCTGACGCGGATCACCTTGTTGATGGTCTCCACCATGTGTACAGGGATGCGGATGGTACGGGCCTGGTCGGCAATGGCCCGGGTGATGGCCTGACGAATCCACCAGGTGGCGTAGGTGGAGAACTTGTAGCCCTTGGTGTAATCAAACTTCTCCACGGCTTTGATAAGGCCCAGGTTGCCCTCCTGGATCAGATCCAGGAACAGCATGCCGCGGCCCACATATCGCTTGGCGATGGACACCACCAGACGCAGGTTGGCTTCCGCCAGCGCCTTTTTGGCGGCCTCGCCAGCCTTAATGTCCTCCTGGAGCCTGGCCATCTCCTCGGCGGGGATCTCCTCGCCGGCCTCCTTGGCGGCTTCCAGCCGGTCCTGAGCGTTGTGGCCTGCCGTCATTGCGGTGGCCAGGTCCACTTCCTCGTCGGCGGTCAGCAGGGGCACCTTGCCGATTTCCTTCAGGTACATACGCACCGGGTCATCAATGTTGAAGCTGTCTACCAGCGTGTTGGGGTCCACCAGCTCCTCTTCTTCGATGCCGGCAATCTCCTCCATGGGCGGCTCGGAATCGTCCGGCAAATCCACCAGAAATTCCTCGCTGCCCACCTCGATGCCCACCTGCTCCAGGGAGTCGTAGATGTGGTCCATCTGGTCACTGTCCAGGTCCATCTCGTCCAACACTTCGCTGAGCTCGCTGCTGTCCAGCTTACCCTTTTTCTTGCCCTTTACAAACAGATCCTTCAGCTTTTCGTTGGCGGTAATCAGCGCGGCGGCAGGCAGGGTGGCAATGGTCTTGTCGTCCAGCTTGCCCTTGGTCTTCTTGGCGGGCTCGTCCTTCTTGTCGGCCTCGGCCAGCAGGGCGTCCGCCATCTGCTCCAGGTCCTGCTCGGTGGTTTTCTTCTCGCTCATCTTATGTATCCTCCGTCTTTTTTTGACTGCTTCTCTTTTTTTCCATCGCCAGCACCAGGGGGTCCGCCCCGGAGCCGGCGCGTTTCATCTTTTCTTCCCGGATGATCCGCAGATAATCCTGCAATGATTTTTCTGCATTGGCTGTGGATTCCGGCTTCTGAATCAGCGCCGTTAAGTGGCTCATTTCCTCGCCGGAAAGGCTGGCGCTAAGGGCTGCCATGGGGTAGGCGCTGCTGCGGTGCTGCCATAAAAGGCCAAAAATTTTACCCAGCAGGGGAGAGGAGAAGTCGTCCTCTTGCAGCGGCGCATCCTGGGGGAAAATGGTGTCGTCGTGGAGCAGCAGCCGGATGACGCCCTCCTCCGCCATGGCGGAGCGCAGATTGGTGTACCGTATGCTGCGCTCTGTGGGCTGCAGCGACACGGCGGGGTTCAGCTCCCGGCGCTCCCGCTGCTTGCGGTCCCGGCTTCTGCGCTGCCGGGCCGCCCGCTCCACCTCGGTGCGCATGGCCTCCTTGGAGAAGCCCGACACCTCCGCCGCCCGGTTGGTGTACACCTCCCGCTCCACGGCGTTTTCCAGCGTACACAGCACCTGGCTGATTTCCTGGGCGTAGGCCACACGCTGCCGGTCGTCCTTCAAGTCGTACTTCCCGGCCACCTGTGCCATCCGAAATTCCATGCCCCCCGCGCTGCCGCTTAACAGCTGGGCAAAGGCGTCGGGGCCGTAGGCCTTGATGAAATCGTCGGCGTCCTGCTTCTTGGGCTGGCCGTCCACCATCTTGTTGGGCAGCCGCAGCACCCGCACGGTAAACTCCGTGTTGCTCAGCATCTCCAGCGCCCGCTGTGTGGCCATCTGACCGGCGTTATCGTTGTCGTAGCACAGCACCAGATTCTTGGTGTACCGGCTCAACAGCCGAATCTGCTCCTGGGTCAGCGCCGTGCCCATGCTGGCCACCGCGTTGTCAAACCCCGCCTGATGCAGCGTCACCACGTCCAGGTTGCCTTCACAGAGGATAATCTCCGGCCGTTTCGTCTTCTTGGCCAGGTTCAGCCCGTACAGCACGTGGCGCTTGGAGTACACCGGCGTGTCGGTGGTGTTCATGTATTTTGGCTCGCTGTTGTCGATGACGCGGCTGCCAAAGCCCACCACGTCGCCCCGCTGGTCGATGACCGGCAGCATCAGCCTGTTGCGGAACTTGTCGTACACGCCGCCTTTTTTGCTGGCCACCGCCAGGCCCGCTGCAATCAGCTCCGTCTTGGTGTAGCCCCTGGCGGTCATGGCCCGGGTCAGATCGTCCCAGTTGGCCGTGGAGGCCCCCATGCCGAACCGCACGGCAATGCCCCGGCGAATCTGCCGTTTGTCCAGATAGGCCTGGACGGCGGCACCCTCCGGGGATTGCAATACGTCGTAATACCACCGGGCCGCGTCCCGGTTCAGCGCCAGAATCCGCTGCCTGCGCCGGGCGGTGTCGTCGTCCTGCCGGTCGTCAGGCACCTCCAGGTTCACCCGCTTGGCCAGAAAACGCACGGCGTCCATGTAGCTTAGATTTTCAATCTCCATAATGAAGTTGATGACGCCGCCGCCCTTTTTGCAGCCGAAGCAGTGGTAAATCTGCTTGGAGGGCGACACGGAGAAGGAGGGGGTCTTTTCGTTGTGGAAGGGGCAGAGCCCAAACAGGTTGCTGCCCTTCTGCTGCAGGGCCACGTAGGACCCCACCACGTCCACAATGTCGTTCCGGGCGATGAGGTCGTCCAAAAAGCTCTGTGGCAGCATACCTGTCCCTCCTTTCCTGCCGTTTCGATAACTCTCTACTTATCTATATACTGCCTTTGCGCCGGTTTTCCTTTTTTTCTTTCTGAAAAATTTGCTTTTTTTCAAAAAAACTCCGTCCCGTGGGGGACGGAGTCGTTGGCTATCATGGGAAAAGGGCCGTCAGACGATGTGCTTTACCGGCTCTTTCAAATCCTTGGCGATTTTGGCGGCGTAGCGGTCCTCCTCGCTGAACACGCAGCCGCAGTATTTCTGCATATAGAAGCCCAACTCCCGGGCCTGGGCCTGGCCGTCCCGAAAGCCGGGGCGGAAGTCCCGGTACAGGAATCGGACGCCGTACCGCTGCCCCATGCGGCCCGCCACGTCGGCAATGGCCTCGTGCTGCTGGTAGGGGCTCACCAGCAACGTGGTGGTAAAGCTGTCAAAGCCGTTTTCGGCGGCAAACCGGGCCGTCTGCTCCATGCGCATGGTGTAGCACTCTACGCAGCGGTGCTCGATGTCCTCCGCCACCGCCCGGCAGAATTTCCGCAGGCCGTAGTCCTCCTGCACAATCAGCTCCATGCCGATGGACGGGGCATAGCCCATCAGCGTGTCCCGCCGGGCCTTATATTCCATGTAGGGGTGGATGTTGGGGTTGAACCAAAAGCTCACCGGCTCGATGCCCTCACTCCGCAGCTGCTGAATGCAGCTCACCGAGCAGGGGGCGCAGCAGGTGTGCATCAACGTTTTTTCCATAGCTTCTCCTTTACGGCCTGCAACAGTGCCTTTGGCGTCATGGCGTCCCGGGGCTCCCCGGCGGCCAGGTATTTGATCCGCACCTGCTGGAAGGGGGCTTGCCGCAGCGCGGCAAAAAACGCCTCCCGGTATGGTGACGGCTCCCGGGGCTGCCGCAGCGCCACATTGCCCGCCACGGCCTCATCCAGCGTCCGGGCCACCTTTTTCAGGGCCAGCGTATCCACCACGTGGGCCCCCTTGACGCTGTTGATCAGCAGCATGGTCACGCCCTGCTTCTGCTCGTCCAGCTCCTTGGGCAGTCCTCGGAAGGTGCCCAGGGTCAGGTCGCCGGGTCGGTTGACGCTGGCATAGGGGCAGGTGTGGCAGGCGCTGCGCAAAAACAGCCGCCGCTTCAGCCCCCGGCCGAATTCCGTCTTGGCAAGGGGCGCGTCGTAGGTCTTGCCCCCGGCAAAGGTGACGAAGAACCGGTGGCCCGCCCCCTCCGGCAGCTTGCGGCTGAACTCCACCGCCACAGGCGGCTTCTGCTTGATGTAGGCCATGGACTTCACCAGCCGCTGCCACACGCCGGGGCTGGCCACGCCGCCGCACAGGAAGTCGCAGGTCAGCAGGTTTTCCGGGTAGTCCCCCAGGAAGCGGTACAGCCCGTCCACCTGGCAGGGCGTGCCGGCAAACAGCACCCGCCGCCCCTGGTCCAGGTACATCCGCACCTGCTGGAAGCTGTCGCCCACGTCGCTCTGCACCGGCTTGGCCCCCAGCAGCGGCGGCAGGTCGGCGGTGTTCTTCACCGCCACGTGCCGCACGGTGAGATGCTCGTCCATGGCGGCGCCGAACACCACGCCGCCGTCCTCCAGCACCTGGGTGGCCAGCGTGGCGAACACGCCGCCGTTGGTAGAGCCGCGCCGCAGCCCATCGTCCTCCGCCCAGGCGGCGAACACCGCCGGGGCGCTGCGCTCCTCCCGGTGCTTCAAAGCGGGACAGATATGGGCACAGTGGCCGCACTGGAGGCAGCCCTCGCCCACCACCGGCGAGAGAAAGCCCTCGCCGTCCGCCGTCATGTGGATGGCGCCCTTGGGGCAGCCGTTGGCGCAGGCGCCGCAGCCCGTGCAGCGGTCTGCCGCCACCAGCAGCGGCGCTTGTGTGTCAGCCATGGTGCCTACCTCCCTCTGTCATATCGCTACTATTCTACCACCCGTCGCCGCCCTTGGCAAGATGGGAGAAATCCCCCCTTTTCCCATACAAAGTCCGTTTTTTTGGACAGACCTCATGGCATAATGGGTACCATCAAAGGAAATACAACACCGTTTGCCATATAGGAGGAATCATCATGGATAAGTTTTTTGATTATCTGGAGCCGGATCTGCCCCTGACCACCATCCGCGAGCTGCTGCGCTATATTATCCGCCTGGTGGGCGCCATCGGCGGCGACACCCCGGTGGAGGGCAAGATGGGCAGCCTGGGCTTCTGCGCCAGCCGCAGCGGCGAGGACGTGCGGGTCCACTGGGTGCAGGTGGGCCGCCAGCGCATCCCCGTGGACGCCACCGTGTAATGAAAAGCCGGGACAGGCACATCGCCCGTCCCGGTTTTTTGACAATAGGATTGCAGTCTACTGCGCGCACGAATAGTACGCCTTTGGCGCACTATTCGCACACTTCGTAGCCTGAGAAGTGAAAAAACTGACGCGCATGTCGTCAGTTTTTTCGGATTTCATGGGTTCGCGCCTGCGGGCGCGAAATCTGCGATGCTTTTTTGACAATCTGGAAAAACGTCTCAATCCTGATAGCTTACCGCTCTGTCAAACAGCGCCTCCACGTCCTTGCCCGGCGCCGGTGTGGCCAGCGACACTGTCACCGCCGCCAGCAGTCCGGCGGCAAAGCCGGGGATGATTTCGTAGATGCCGGTGGAGGCCAGGAAGGCCAGCCACAGGCCGTCCACCACCGCGCCCACCACGATGCCCGCCACGGCGCCCTGGAAGTTGAAGCGTTTCCAGAACAGGCTCAGCAGAATGGCCGGTCCGAAGGCGGCGCCGAACATGCCCCAGGCGTTGGACACCAGGTCCATGATGGAGCCCGCTTCCGGATGGGAGGCGATCAGCACCGCCGCCACCGAGATGACCAGCACCACCAGCCGCCCCATCCACAGCATTTCCCGGTTGCCCGCCTTGCCCCGGCGGATGATGGGCTGATACACGTCGCTGGCAAAGGCACTGGCGGAGGAGAGCAGCTGGCTGTCGGCGGTGGACATGGAGGCCGCCAGGATGGCGCTCAGCAGTATACCGGACAGCACGCCGGGGAACAGCATCCGCACCATCTGGATGAACACGGTGGAGTGGTCGTGGATGTCCCCCAGCAGCACGTGACCGATGCACCCCGCCGCCACGGAGAACACCACAATCAGCACGTTCCACGTGATGCCGATTTTGGCGGATTTGCCCAGGGATTTCTGGGATTCCAGCGACATAAACCGCACGATGATGTGGGGCATACCGAAGTATCCCAGGCCCCAGCCCAGGCCGGACACCACCTCCCGCCAGTCGGTAAAGAGATTCCAGTAGCCCTGGGGCAGGGCGTAGGAGCCCGCCGGTGCGCCGTGGCCGCTGCGGATGACGAACAGGGCGAAGATGGGGGCAATCAGCAGCGACGCCAGCATCAGCATTCCCTGGAAGAAGTCGGTCCAGCACACGGCGCTGAAGCCGCCCAGGAAGGTGTAGGCCACGATGATGGCTGCCGCCACGTACATGGCGGTGGCGCTGTCCACTCCCAGCACCGTGTGGAACAGCGTGCCGCAGGCCTTCATGCTGGAGGCGGCGTAAATGGTATAGGCAAAAAGGAAAATCAGGGCGCAGATCACCTGCAGCGCCTTGGACTTGCTCAAAAAGCGGTTGGTCAGATACTGGGGCAATGTGATGGAGTCCCCCGCCACAATGGTGAACCGCCGCAGCCGGGGGGCCTCCACCAGCCAGCTCACCGCATAGCCGATGGCAAGGCCGATGGCAATCCACGCCTGGCCTATGCCGGCGGCGTAGATGGAGGCCGGCAGCCCCATCAGCACCCAGGCGCTCATGTCGGAGGCGCCGGCGCTGAGGGCGGACACCCAGGGGCCCATGCTGCGGCCGCCCAGGAAGTAGTCCTTCTCGCCGCCGCCCCGTGACCGCAGGAAGAAATAGACACCAATGCCCAGCATAAACGCCAGGTAAATCACGAATACCACGATTTCCGCACTTCTCATATCTCGCTCCGTTTCCGGCGGAACGCTGCCCGCCCCGGTTTTCATCACGGAGGTGAGTATACCATACTTCACACTGTACGTAAATACAGAACGCCGTATAGACCAAGGTCTATACGGCGCTTCCTACTATATCACAAAAATAACGTATTTAAGCCAAAAATAAACTGTACGAATTGCTGTGCAAATTCATAGCCGAAAAATAAAATTTATCTTTTTGTCATCCCTCGGGCAGATAGCCCCGCAAAAAGGCGGGCATCATCCGCCCGGCGTACCGGGCCAGGGCGTACTCCCCGCCGGAGAGGCACCAGTCGTACATCAGCGCCCGCTCGAACATGGCGTAGTCGTTGACAATCTCGTTGGCGGTGATGTCGGTGCGCAGCTCGCCGCGCTCCTGGCCCTGCCGCACGATCTGCTGCACCAGCTTGAAGTAGGTGCGGTTGCGGTCCAACAGGTGCTTTTCGCCCCGGGTGGTGAGCTGGGTGGAGAAGAGCCGGGCCAGCAGCTCCACCGACACCTGGTTGTCGATCATGGCAAACAGCTCCCGGTTGATGTAAATCAGCTTGTCCACGGCGTTTCCCTCCGGGTCCATCTCCCGCCGCAGCGCCTCGTATTTCTCGTCAAAAATCAGGGAAAGGGAGCCTAAAAGGGCGTCTTTTCCCTCGAAATAGTGGTAAAAAGACCCCTTGGACGTGCCGGACTCGAAGATGATATCCTCCACGGTGGTGTTGTCGTAGCCCTGCTCGTAGAACAGCTTCCACGCCGCGGACACGATTTTGCCCTTGGTGTTGCGCTGTGAGGATTTGCGCGGCATAATGCTCCCTCCTTATCGGTGCAGTCGCTTCAGGATGCGGCGGACAGGTCCGGCGATCAGCTCCCGCTCGTAGCGGTTCATGCCGAACAGCCACATGGAGCCGCCGTATACCGCCACCACCGCCGCCGCCGGCAGAATCATGTCAAAATAGGTCTGGGGATGCACGAATACCGCCAGCGCCACAGACACCGCCGCCGGCAGCACCGTGGCGGGGAACAGGTGGAAGATGTGGCGCCAGAAGGCGGGGATGTTCAGCCCGATGCGGTGGTGGTAATACCAGTTCATCAGCAGCACGTTGCCCACGAAGGTGGCCAGGGTGGTGCCGATGGCGGCGCCGAAGCCCTGCCATCGGATGCACAGCGGAATGGAGATCACCGCGTTGGACAGCGCCACCGCCAGATACACCACCGAGCGGAACTTGTGCTTGTTCATGGCCCGCTGTATCTCGATGCCCACGGTCTGGATGTTGGTCCACAGCGTGGCGAAGAACAGCAGCAGCGTGGTCCAGTAGTCGATGGCCTTCTCCTCTCCGCCGCCCCACAGCACCACGAACCGCTGCCCGATGGCCACAAAGCCCCAGAAGATGCCCGCCAGCAGGATGAATTGCAGCCGCCCCACCCGGGTGAACAGGGCGTCCAGCTTCCGCATGGGGGCCCCGGCGGTCACCAGTCGGTGTACCCGGGGGGTCATCACGTTGGAGATGGCGTTGGAAAAGGCCAGGTAGAACGTGTTGAGCTGGGCCGCCACGGCGTACACCGCCACCGCCACCGACCCGTGGAGCCACGTCAGCAGCAGCCGGTCGATGCTCCAGTTGAAGTTGTCCACCACGATGCCCAGGAACACGTAGAACGTAAAGCCCACCATCTCCCGCAGCAGGGCAAAGTCATACCGCCGGAAGGAGAAGGGCATCCGCAGCCGGGTCAGGCAGAAGGTGACGTTCACGACGCCGCTTATCATGGTGAAAACCAGTGATACCACGGTCAGCGTCACGCTGCGGTAGCCGATAATCAGCAGCGGAATCATGATGAGCGGATTGAGCACCTGCTTGCCCATGCCCACGATTTTCTGGAACAGGTACTGCTCGTTGATGGTGACGTGGCTCTCAAACACGCTGATGGGGAAGGTCAGCGCCGCGTTCAGGGAGAGGATGCGCAGCAGCCGCTCCGCCAGGACGATCTCCTCCGCCGTCAGCTTCTTGCCGAAGATGGCGTCGCAGTAGCTCAGGCCCCAGCCGATGGCCAGCACCAGCGCCCCCAGCACCAGGTAGGTGGTGAGGAACATGCCGTTGAGCATGGCCATGCCCTTTTTGTCCTTCGCCGTTTTGTACCGGGAGTAGTACCGCACGTAGGCGCTGCCCAGGCCGAAGCTGAGGAGGTTTAAGTAGCTGATAATGGGCAGCACCGCCTGGTACACGCCGAACTCGCTGTCCCCCAGCCGTTGGATCATAATGGGGGTGTACACCAGCGAAATCAAGGTGCTCAGCCCCATGGACACATAGGACAGCAAGGCCCCTGCCTTAATCTGATTGACTTTCACGGCGTCACCCCCCGTCAGAGACAAATGCGCCGGACAAAGGCCCTTGTCTCTGCCCGTATTTTCCTAAACTATACCATTTTACCACACATTTCTATCGCTGGGAAGTATTTTCTTCCTCACCCGCCAGGAATTGCCTGGCAAACAGCACCGCAAGGGGCAGCAGCACCATGCCGCCCACTCCTGCGGCGCGAAAGCCCACGTACATGGCGGCCAGGGCCGCCAGGGGCGGCAGGTCCGCCTGATGGGCCATCACCTTGGGGGTGAGAATACTGCGCACCACCGTCACCACCACGTACAGCGCCGCCAGCCCCAGCCCCTTGGGGAAGTCCCCCAGGGCGGCGCACACCACCGCCCAGGGCAGCAGCACCGTCCCCGTGCCCAGCACCGGCAGGGCGTCCACCACCGCAATCATCGCCGCCAGAAGCAGGGCGTACCGCTGCCCCAGCAGCCAGAAGCCCGCCGCCAGCTCCCCAAAAGTCACCGCAAACAAAATACCCTGGGCCCGCAGCCACTGGCCGAAAGCGGTAAAGGCGGTTTGCCGCAGCCGCCGCACCGTGGCGTGGTACCGCGCCGGCACCACCCGCCGGGCAAAGGCGCACAGCTGGGGGTAAGCCGCCACGGTGAAATACAGCGCCAGCACCGTGGTACCCACGAACAGGAGCACCCTTGGCGTGGCCGCCACCAGCCCCGTCACCCACCGGCCCAGGGCCGTCCCCAGCTCCGCCGCCGCCGCGCCCAGCCGCTGCCCCAGCTCTGCCGCCGCCTGCTGTGCCCACTGCCGCACCCCCTCGGGGCAGGCGGCGCAGAAGGCGTCGACGCGGGCAAACACCGCCTCCGTCACCTGTGGCAGCACCCCCAGGGCTTCCCCGAAAAAGGAGGCGGCCCCTGTGGTCTCCTGCCAAAGCCTCCGCCCCAGGACTACCGCCAGCGCCGTCACCAGCCCCGCCACCGCCAGGGTGAATACCGCCGCCACAAAGCCCCGCTGCCAATGGAGCTTGCGGCAGCACCAGGCGATACCCGGCTCCGCCGCTGTGGCCGCCCCCAGGGCCAGCAGGAAAGGCAGCGTCCACGCAGCCGCGTACCGCACCGCCCCGTACCCCAGCAGCCCCGCGGCGGCAGCGCAGCCCACCGTCAGCAAAAACCGCCCCATCATGGCGGCGCCCTTCTCGTCCAGCGGAAAAAAGTGTTGCATCGTGTCCTCCCTTGTGATAATATTATATGGACAAATGTATGCCTATTACGGACGATACCCATGAAAGGAACTGCCGTATGGATAAGAAACAGTATTATATCGTCTCCGGCGATGCGCTGCCGGAGGTGTTCGTCAAGGTGGCGGAGGCCAAGCGGATGCTGCAGGTGGGGGAGGCCCGCACCGTGGGCGACGCTGCCCGCCAGGTGGGCATCAGCCGCAGCGCCTTTTATAAATATAAGGATTCGGTGCAGCCCTTCCAGAATATGCGCACGGGCCACATCATCACCTTTTACGCCCTTTTGAAGGACAATCCCGGCGTCCTCAGCGACTACCTTGCTATCTTCGCCGAATCCGGCGCGAATATACTCACCATCAACCAGACCATTCCCACCAACGGCTGCGCCGGCGTCACCGTCAGCGCCGAAACGGGGGAGATGACCGTGTCCATGGACGCCATGGTGAGCCGGTTCAACGGCGCCGCCGGCGTGTTGAAATTTGAGATTCTGGCAGGATAAGCCGCTTTCCCAGCGGGCCACAACAATCCATGATAATCAATATGAAGGAGGGGCTTCCATGAAGACATTGTTTCGCGGCGGCACGGTAGTCACCGGCCACGGCACCCGCCGGGCCGACGTGCTCTTGGACGGCGAGACCGTTGCGGCGGTGGGCCGGGACCTTCCGGCGGAGGGCGCCCGGGTGGTGGACTGCGCCGGCAAGCTGCTGCTGCCCGGCTTCATCGACGCCCACACCCATTTTGACCTGGACGTGTGCAACACCACCACCGCCGACGATTTCGCCTCCGGCAGCCGGGCCGCCCTTCGCGGCGGCACCACCACTGTGGTGGATTTCGCCTGCCCCAACAAGGGGGAGACGCTGCACCAGGGCCTTCGGCTGTGGCACGAGAAGGCCGACGGCAAGTGCGCCTGCGACTACGGCTTCCACATGACCATCGACGACTGGAACCCCACCATCGCCTCGGAAATCGACGATATGTATGACGAGGGCATCACCAGCTTCAAGATGTATATGACCTATCCCGCCATGATGATCGGCGACGAGGCCATTTACCATGCCCTCCGCAAGCTGCGGGAAAAGGGGGGCATCAGCGGCTTCCACTGTGAGAACAGCGGCGTCATCGACGCCCTGGTTTCCGAGCGCAAGGCCGCCGGCGACAACGGCGTCTGGTGCCATCCCCGCGTCCGGCCCGACTATCTGGAGGCCGAGGCGGTGGGCCGCTTAATGCGCATCGCCCAGGCGGCGGACGTGCCCGTCATCGTGGTGCATACCACCAATGCCCAGGCCCTGGCGGAGATTCGCGCCGCCCGCCGCAGAGGGCAGAAGGTCTACGTGGAGACCTGCCCCCAGTACCTGTGCCTGGACGACAGCGTTTACGATAAGGAGGACTGGCTGGAGAGCGCCAAATACGTCTGCTCGCCCCCCATCCGCAAAAAGGCGGACCAGGACGCCCTGTGGCGTGCCCTCCGCACCGGCGAGGTGCAGACCATCTCCACCGACCACTGCTCCTTCACCACGCAGCAGAAGCTGGCCGGCCGTGACGACTTCACCGCCATCCCCGGCGGCATCCCCGGCGTGGAGACCCGGGGCGAGCTGATTTATACCTACGGCGTGGCGGCGGGCCGTATGACGCTGCCCGGCATGGTTCGGGCCCTCAGCGAGAACCCCGCCAAGCTCTATGGCATGTTCCCCTGCAAGGGCGTCATCGCCCCCGGCGCCGATGCCGACATCGTGGTGTATGACCCCGAGGCCCACCACGTCCTCCACGCGGCCGACATGGTGAGCCGCTGTGATTACAGCCCCTACGAGGGCGTGACCACCAAGGGCAGCATCGCCCAGGTCTGGCTCCGGGGCACCCTGGCGGTGGACCACGGCCAGCTGCGGCCCACGGTGGGCAAATATATCCGCAGGGGCAAATGCGCCCTGTAATGGACAAGGAGTTATTGCACTATGGACAAAACCATCGGATACGTTTTGTGCTGCCAGAGCCCGGCGTTGTTTCTGCTGACGCTGGTGCTGCTGTTTGCCTCCCTGCTGCGCCGCAGGCGCCATAAGGTCATCGCCGCCATCGACGTGATTTTGGCGGTGGCCTCCGCCATCCTGGGCGTGGCGCTGTACTTCATCGGCCTGCGGTACGAGCATTTCACCATCGACGATTTCTACCACGTCCGCACCGTGGGCTGGGTGGGCTTCGGTTTGGTGGCGGTGATGTCCGCGGTAGCCGGGTTGAAGGCATTTATGAAGATGGCCGACGAGCGCCGCACCCAGAAGGCCGCCATCCGCGCCGAGAACGCCCGCATCAACCAGGAGCGTATGGCCGCCGAGGCGGAGGCCCGTGCCGCCGCCCAGGCCGCCAAGGAGGCGGAGAAGGCGGCCGGCGAGGCGGAAAAGACCGCCCCGCAAGCCCAGCCCGCCCCCGCCGACCCCGCCCCCACTCCGGCGGGAGAGTAAGGCTATACAGCCCCGTGTGGGTAATTATTCACCAATTTGGCGGAAATTTATGAAATCAGGCGGCAAATTTTGTGAATAATTATCGTTGACGAATGGCCCTGCCATAGGGTATCATTTCCCCAATGGAGCGGTAGGCTCCATGAGATTACAGGAGAGGAGCAACCTGCATGCGTATCCGCCGTCAGAATAGCATGATGATGGGTATGATGATGTGCATGGACACCATGCGCATGATGATGCGCGCCCAAAACGCAGGCTTGTCTCACATCGTATCCGAGTAATCGCCGCAGCAATGCAACCGGACATGGATGGCAGTCAAGCCCTCCGTGTCCGTTTTTTTGTGTCGAGGAGAGTAACATGATTCAGTTAGAGCATCTTGGCAAAACCTATCGCGCCGCCTCCGGCGAGGTAGAGGCCCTGCGGGACATCAACCTCACCATCCGTGACGGCGAGATTTTCGGCGTCATCGGCCTGTCCGGCGCCGGCAAATCCACCCTGGTGCGGTGCATCAACCTGTTGGAGCGGCCCACCGAGGGCAAGGTCATCATCGACGGCCGTGACATCACCACCCTGCCCCAGAAGGAGTTGCTGGCCCTGCGCCGCAACATCGGCATGATTTTCCAGGGCTTCCACCTGTTGGAGCAGCGCACCGTGCTGGGCAACGTGTCCTTCCCCCTGGAGATCAGCGGCACGCCCCGTGCCAAGGCATTGGATCGTTGCCGTGAGCTGCTGCAGCTGGTGGGCCTGTCCGACAAGGAGAACGTCTACCCCTCCCAGCTCTCCGGCGGCCAGAAGCAGCGTGTGGCCATCGCCCGGGCCCTGGCCACCAACCCCCGGTACCTGCTGTGCGACGAGGCCACCTCCGCCCTGGACCCCAACACCACCCGGGCCATCCTGGAGCTGTTGAAGCAGATTAACCGGGACCTGGGCGTCACCATCGTCATCATCACCCATGAGATGAAGGTCATCGACCGCATCTGTGACCGTGTGGCCGTCATCGACCACAGCCAGATCGCCGAGGAGGGCCGGGTGGCCGACGTGTTCGCCGACCCCCGCAGCCAGATTGCCCGTGAGCTGATTCTGCCCCAGGAGCGCAAGGCCCTGGAGACCACCGGCGGCCGCCGGCTGCGCCTCATCTTTGGCGGCGCCGCCTCCCGCCAGCCCATCATCTCCCGGCTGAGCCTGGAGTGCCAGGCCCCGGTGAACATCCTCTTCGCCGACACTCGGGAGTATGAGGGCACCGTTTTCGGCCACATGATCGTGGAGCTGCCCAACGAAGAGCGGGACGCCGAGCGCATCATCGCCTGGCTCAACACCAACAATGTCCAGTGGGAGGAGGAGAAGGCCAATGTCTGAGATGTTTTTCAAGCTGTGGGCCAACGGCCTCATCCAAAAGGGCGTATGGGAGACGGTGTACATGACCGCCCTTTCCACCGCCTTCGCCTACGTGCTGGGTCTGCCTCTGGGCGTGGTGCTCCACGTCACCGACCGCAGCGGCATCGCCCCGGTGGGCTGGCTCAATAAGATTCTGGGCTTTGTGGTCAATTTCTTCCGCTCCATCCCCTGCATCATCCTGATGGTGGCCATGATTCCCGTGGCCCGGTTCATCCTGGGCGTCAGCCTGGGCAACGGCGCCGTCATCGTCACCCTGGTCATCGCCGCGGCGCCCTACGTGGCCCGCATGGTGGAGTCCTCCCTCCGTGAGGTGGACAGCGGCGTCATCGAGGCCGCCCAGTCCATGGGCTGCACCAACTGGCAGATCATCAGCCGCGTGCTGCTGCCGGAGGCCCGCCCCTCCCTCATCCAGGGCGCCACCATCTCCACCGTCACCATCCTGGGCTACACCGCCCTGGCCGCCACCCTGGGCGGCACCGGCCTGGGCCAGATCGCCATCATCTACGGCCACCAGCGCAGCAACAGCGACATCATCTGGCTCTGCGTGGTGCTGATGGTGGTCATCGTCCAGCTCATCCAGATCCTGGGCACCTACCTGGTGCGCAAGCTGGATAAGCGCGCCCGGTAAATCGTCAACTCATCGGAGGCGCCTCCGATTGGCTGAATAAAAACGAGAACCCTATATTTATCATAAAAAAGGAGAAACGCAACATGAAGAAGATCATCGTTACCCTGCTGGCTCTGGCCCTGGTGCTGTCTCTGGCAGCCTGCGGCAGCAGCAACAACGCCGGCACCGATGCCCAGACCCCCGCCGCTGACACCACCATCACCGTGGGCGCCAGCTCCACCCCCCATGCCGAGATTCTCGAGCAGGTCACCGAGGCCCTGGCCGCCGAGGGCTACACCCTGAAGGTGGTCATCTATGACGACTATGTCCTGCCCAACCAGGCCCTGTCCGACGGCTCCCTGGACGCCAACTACTTCCAGCACACCCCCTATCTCAACAGCTACAACGCCGCCAACGGCACCGACCTGGTGTCCGCCGCGCTGATCCACTATGAGCCCTTCGGCCTGTATGGCAACGGCGTGGCCGCTGTGGCCGACATCGCCGACGGCGCCACCATCCTGATCCCCGCCGACGACTCCAACGAGACCCGCGCCCTGCTGCTGCTGCAGCAGGAGGGCCTCATCACCCTGCCCGAGGGCGCCAACGCCACCGACGGCGTCACCACCCTGGACATCGTGGACAATCACGGCTATGACATCCAGGCCATCCAGGCCGACACCGTGCCCGTCCAGCTGGCCAACAGCGCTGAGGGCACCGTGGCCGTCATCAACGGCAACTATGCCATCCAGGCCGGCCTGAAGGTGGCCGACGCCCTGGCCGTGGAGGATGCCTCCGGCAACGCCGCCCAGACCTATGCCAACATCATCGCCGTCCGCGCCGGTGAGGAGAACAGCGCCAAGATCCAGGCCCTGGTGAAGGCCCTGCAGACCGATGCTGTCAAGCAGTACATCGCCGAGAGCTACAACGGCGCCGTGGTCGCCATCTTCTAATCCCATCGCAGCATAACGAACCGCCCCCGGGACTGACCAAGGCCAGCCCCGGGGGCGTGAGCCTGTCAAAAAACGGCTATGCCGTTTTTTGACAATGGGATTGCAGTCTACT
>CAMKGX010000046.1 GCA_946412355.1 uncultured Clostridia bacterium | reverse complement strand
TTTAATTTACAAGGTACACATCCCGCAACCGCGGAACAGGTGTTATATTAGCACGAGGCCTCGCGTTTGTCAACAGCTATTTTCAAAAATTCCACATTTTTTTCGCTTTGGTTTTTTGTGTTTCCCTTGACAGGGGGATTATAATGAGTATACCTTATTATATATGCGATTTAATCACGGATTATTCTCACGAGGACCATTGAAAGCGGAGCTATGCAAGAAATATTGACAACCTTTTTTCAAACGGCGCTGCAATCGCTGCTACATGCGGTAGTACCGGCGCTGTTTACTGTGGCGCGGATCGTCAACGCCGTATTGGCGGTGGTGATCCTGGTGCGGTGCGCCCGGTCGTTGTTCGCGCCCCAGGAGGACGAGCTTTGGGGCGTGCTGCGGCTGGAAAACGGCACGGACTATCCCCTGATCCACTGGGAAAACACCATCGGCCGGGCCAAAAGCTGCGACGTGTGCGTGCATTTCCCCTCCGTGTCCCGGCAGCACGCCAATTTGTGCCGCAGCGACAGGGGCGTGTGGACGGTGTACCCCATTGGCACGGCGCTGGGCGTGCGGTATAAGGATGCCGTGCATACCGCTCCTTTCTCCATCGAAAACGGGGACACTATTTCCATCGGCGGCGTGACGCTGCGGTTTTTCGCCGCAGACGACCACGACGAGCTGCAGCTCAACCGCCAGCGTGCCAAGCCGGGAGCCAAGGTGTCACGAGCCGGTACGCTGTGGCTGCTGACGCTCTTTCAGGCCCTGACGGCGGCCCAGTTCATCCCCGTGCTGACGGCGGACAATCTGCTTCCCCTCCTGGTGGGATTCGGTGGGCTTTGGGGCGCCATGTGGCTCTTATTTATATGGTATCGCCTGTGCAGCCGGACGGCCTTTGAGGCGGAGACACTGGTATTCTTTCTGCTGACTGTGGGCTTCGGCATGATCGCCGCCTATTCCCCCGCTACGCTTTTAAAGGAGCTGGCCACGGTGGTGCTGGGCATGGTGCTGTTTCTGTTCATGAGCATCGTGCTGCGGAGTCTGCCCCGTTCCATGCAGCTGCGGTGGGTGGTGGCGGCGCTGGCAGCAGGGCTGCTGGCCTTTAACCTGCTGTTCGGCCAGCGAATTTTCGGCGCAAAAAACTGGGTTTCCATCGGTCCCATCAGCTTCCAGCCGTCAGAGTTTGTGAAATTGGCCTTTGTATTGGTGGGCAGCGCCACGCTGGACCGGCTGTTTGCCAAGCGGAATCTCATCTTCACAGTGCTGTTCAGCGGGTTTTGCATCGGCTGTCTGGCGCTGATGAGCGACTTTGGCACGGCGCTGGTGTTCTTCGTGGCCTTTTTGTGCATCGCCTTTCTCCGCTCCGGCGACCTGCCCTCCATCGTTATGGTGACGGCGGCAGCCGGGGTGGCCGGCGGCATCGTGCTCCACTTCAAGCCCTATATCGCCCAGCGGTTTGCCGCATGGCGCCACGTGTGGGAATACACCTCCTCCACCGGCTATCAGCAGAGCCGCACCATGTCGGCCATTGCCTCCGGGGGCTGCTTCGGCGTGGGGCCTGAGAATGGCTGGCTGAAATACCTGGGGGCCGCCAACACCGACCTGGCCTTTGGCGTGGTGGGAGAGGAATTCGGCCTCATCGTGGCCCTGTGCTGCGTGGGGGCCATCATCATCCTGGCGCTGTTCACCCTGCGGTGCGCCGCCACGGCCCGCTCCACCTTTTACACCATTGCCTCCTGCGCCGCCGTGGCCATTTTGACCACCCAAACGGCGCTGAATGTACTGGGCGCGGTGGATGTGCTGCCCCTCACCGGCGTCACCTTCCCGTTTTTGTCGGCAGGCGGCTCCAGCACCATCGCCTGCTGGGGGCTGCTGGCCTACCTGAAAGCGGCGGACACTCGACCGGCAGCCAGCTTCACCGTGCGGCTGCCCAAGGGCTGGCGGCGGTTTATGAAGAGCGGCCCGGACGAACCGCAGACGGAGGATGCGCCGGAGGCCGACATTACGGAAGAAAACGCGGGACAGGCAGACGGCGAACGGCTGGGCTTCTTCGCCGACCGGCCTGACATCCCGGTGGAGGACATCTTCGGAAAAGGGGGTGACCGGGCATGAAGCAAGTCACGCGGCGGACGCTGCTGGTGCTGCTGCCGGTGGCCATGTTGGCGCTTGGCGTCGTCTTTTTCCTGGCGGAATACGTGGTACACGGCGCGGCCTGGGCCGCGTTCTCCGCCAATGATACCACCCACGCCCAGGGCCGGTTGACCGCCGGGCAGATTTTGGATCGCAGCGGACAGGTGCTGTACGACGCAGAAAGCGGCAGCTACGCCGAGGATTGGATTACCCGCATTGCCACCCTCCACGCCGTGGGAGACGGCAGCGGCAACATCGGCACCGCCGCCCGGTCACAGTTTGCCAATCGCATGGTGGGCTTTAGCCCCATCACCGGGGCCCACGGCAAGGGCAACAAGCTGTATCTCACCTTGGACGCGGAGGTCTGCGAGACGGCTTACAGCCTCCTGGCGGGCCACAAGGGCGTGGTGGGGGTCTACAACTATGAAACCGGCGACATTCTGTGCATGGTGTCGGCGCCCAGCTTCGACCCGGCCTGGCCGCCGGAGATTCGGGACGGCGACAGCGCCTATGAGGGCGTGTATCTCAACCGCCTGCTGTCTGCCACCTTTACCCCCGGCTCCGTGTTCAAAACCGTCACCACCGCGGCGGCGCTGGAAAAGCTGGACGGCGTTGCGGAGCGGACGTTCACCTGCGAGGGCAGCTACCGCATCGGCGACGACGTCATCACCTGCCCCCACGTTCACGGCCAGCAGACGCTGAGGGACGCCTTTGCCAATTCCTGCAACTGCGTGTATGCCCAGCTTGCCATGGAGCTGGGTGGGCGGACGCTGCGATCTTACGCCGACAAGGCGGGGCTGCTGTCGTCTATGGACGTCAGCGGCGTAGCCACAGCGGCGGGCAGCTTCATCGTGGGCGAGAGCTACGAGCTGGGCTGGTCCGGCGTGGGGCAGTATAACGACCTGGTAAACCCCTGCGCCATGATGGTGCTGATGGGCGCCATCGCCCGGGACGGCACGCCTGTGCTTCCCAGGGTGCTGTACCGGGAGACGGGGCTGCTGGGTCTTCCCCATATCGTCCCTGCCGCCGGCTCCGGCAGCGCCACCTTCCGCCGGGACACCTGCCGCACGCTCCGGGAGATGCTGCGCAACAACGTGGAGGACAATTACGGTCAATCCCACTTCGGCGACCTTGCCATCTGCGCCAAGTCCGGCACGGCGGAGGTGGAGCCCGGTAAGGCGCCCCACGCCTGGTTCAACGGCTTTCTGGACGACGCCAAACATCCCCTGGCCTTCGTGGTGCTGGTGGAAAACGGCGGCAGCGGCGCCACCGTGGCGGGAAACATCGCCTCCCAGGTGCTGCAAAAGGCCGTGGAGCGGATGGACGGTAACTGATCCGCCATACAAAAACAGCCACCCAACCGGGTGGCTGTTTTGCTATGTATTGATCTCCTCGGAAAAGTTCAATCCCAGCCGCCGCTTCATCCGCATGAAGCAGACGAGGCAGAGGGCAATTTGCACAATGGTTGAACAGGGTGTGGCCAGGCCGATGCGGAACAGGCTCACCGGCTGGATATGGCTCATAAGAAACGACACCGGCACGCGGACGCAGAATGCCCCCACGATGCCCTGCACCATGACGAAGCGGGTGTACTCCATGCCGTTGAAAAACCCGATGAAGCAGAACAGAAAGCAGGTCAGCAAGCAGTCGATGGCGTAGGCCCGCAGATAATCCGCCGAGGCGGCGATCACCTGCGGGTCACTGGCGAAAATATAGGAGAGAATGTCGCCCCGGAAGAAGTTCAGCACAAACATGGCCACGCCAAACACCACTGACACCGCCACGGCGCAGTTGAGCCCCTGCACGGCACGGTGCAGCTTGCCGGCGCCACGGTTCTGGGCCACGAAGGCGGACATGGCCTGCATGAAGGCCGCCGGCACCAGCATGATGAAGGCACACACCTTTTCCGCCACGCCCACGCCGGCGGAGGCCACCAGGCCCAAGCCGTTGACGATGGCCAGAATCACCAGGAACGAGATGCCCACCAGCAGGTCCTGCAATGCAACGGGTGCGCCCAGGGTCACGATCTTGCCCATCAGCCTGCCGTTGGGCCGGATGGTGCGGAGGGAGAAGGCAAATGGCAGCTCCTTTTTACGAATCAGCAGCAGGGAGATGACCACGCTGATGAGCTGGGCGAACACGGTGGCCAGCGCCGCGCCCCGGGCACCCATGCCGAAGCCCGCCACCAGCAGCAGGTCGCCGATGACGTTGCACGCGCAGGCGATCATCACCGTCATCAGCGGCGTGCGGGAATCCCCCAGGCCGCGGAAAATGCTGCCGATGAGATTATACAAAATGATCACGATGGCGCCGAAGCCACAGATGCGGATGTACCCCACGGTAAGGTCAAACGCCTCCGCAGGTGCCTGCATGGTCCGGGCCAGAGTGCCGGACAGCAGCGGGATGGCACAGGTCAGCACGGCGCCGATGGATAGGAACAGACACACGCCGGCGCCTACGATGCGGCCGCCGGCCTCCGCGTCCCGCTCCCCCACCTTCTGGGCCAGGAAGACGGTGACGCCCATGGCCATGCTGGACACGATATTGGTGATGGTCATCATGATCTGTGACCCGGTGGACACCGCCGACACGTCCTCCGCCCCGGCGAACTTGCCCACCACCAGCAGGTCCACCGCGCCGTACAGCGCCTGTAAGAACAGGGCCAGCAGTACCGGCAGCACGAACCGCAGCAGCGGGCCCAGGATCTTACCCTCGGTGAAATTGTAGGATTGTTGTTTCATGGAATCTCCCGAATTATTTGATGCGCAAAACGCTTTATTGTTTTTTGCGCCGCTTGGCATAGATGGCGCTGATACGGCCCAGCAATACATCAAACAGCACGAAGATGACGGCGCCCAAAACGATACAGGCAATCAGCACCCAGCGCAGCACCGTGGCAAACTCCTCCGCCAGGCCGTCCAGGGCAAAGACATAGATCAGCAAAAGATACATGGCGGTGACGGCGGCTCCTGCCAGAGCCAGCTTCGCGGCCCAGCCCACCACGGCGGGACGGATGGCGTCCAGCCGGGGCTTGAGCAGCGGATAATAGCCCAGGAAAAGGTACAGCGACGCCGCCTCCTTGTCGGGGCCCAGCAGCAGGCCCAGGATGGCGGTGGCGGCGAAGCAGGTCCAGGCGTGGCGAGGCGAACACTCCAGGCGGAGCACCGCCAGCACCATGGAGGCCAGCATGGGGCAGATGTACAGTGCCGGGGGCACCAGGCCGCCCAGGCACAGAAGCACCACTCCCAGCGCCGTCATGACGCCGCACAGGGCCAGTTGTTTTGTAGATGCAGACACGGCCTTTCCTCCCTGTCACACGATTATCGCGCCAGCGGCAGCGTTTTCAGCAGATAGTCGGCAATGGCCCGGTTGCCCTCCCGGTTGGGGTGAACGCCGTCGATGAAATACTCCGGGTGATCTTCCGTAAAGGCGTACAGGTCGATGACCGGCACGCCGTACTTCTCCCCTGCCGTCAGCACCGCGGGGCGCACGCCGTTGACGATGGCATCCTCCACCACGTCGAAGCCGATGACGCCGGTGGCGCTGTCCGGGAAGGCCCGGGGCGGCGTCATCAGCACCACCTGGGGCCGCCAGGGCAGGGCCAGCAGCTGCTCCACCGCCTCGTCGTACTCCCGGGCAAACCGCTCCCGGTTCCAGTTGAAGGGCTTGGTGTCGTTGGTGCCCAGCATCAGCGTCACCAGCTCCGGGCGGCAGCGGCGGAAGTGGGGCAGGAAGCCGTACTTCACATAGGGGAAATGGCCCTCCTTTTGCAGCGTGGCACCGGAAACGCCGTAGTCAAACACCTGCCAGCCCTCCCCCAGGCTCTTCTGCAGCAGGAAGGGCCAGGCGTCGGCCTTTCGTGTGTTTACAACCCCCGCGCCGAAGGTGATGCTGTCTCCGATGCAGCCCATGCGGCGCTTTTCCCGGTCAATGCGGGGCTGTGCGCCGTAATAGAGACGCCCCAGCAGTAAATCCCATCTCATGTCGGTGTCCTCCGAAATCGGTAGTTTTTTATGATGTCGCCGCCTCCGGCGGCTGATGATGTATCGGCTGGCGCCGAAATGATGGTGCGTCACTTTGTGCCGCAATGATGCGATGTTTGCCCCCATGTGCCCGCAGGCATACATCATTAGCGCAGCGACATCATGTGCAAAACACACATCATTTGCCCGGCAGGGCAAACATCATTCAAAAAAGCGTCTTTTGTCAGCAGACAAAAGACGCTTTTTTGTTGGCAGCGGGAGAAGGATTCGAACCCTCACATACGGAGTCAGAGTCCGCTGTGCTACCTTTACACAATCCCGCTGTGTTCCTGACGAACATATGTTATTATACAGATTTCTCACGGTTTGTCAACACATTTTTGCGAAAAAATAAAAGCGGCCCGCCCGGGCGTACCCGGACGGACCAAAGAGAGGGGAAAACGGGGTTATTGGGCCAAATCCTGGGCCAAAAAGTACTTTTTCATGGGCTTGTACAGCAGGGCGAAAATCACCAGGCACAGCGCCATGTCGATGGCCACGTAGCTGCCGTTGTAGGCGGCGGAGTAGAGATAGGGGTTGGCAAAGGTGGTGTTGAACAGCTCCACCGGCTCATAGATGCGGTAAATGGTGACGCCGCTGATGAAATGGACGATAAACCGCAGCAGGCAGCCCACCACCGTGCCCGCGAACACGCCGTACTTTTGGCGGGCAAAGAGGCCGGCGAAGCCCAGCACCGAGAAGGCCACCACGTAGTCCAGCAGCATGCTGGTCCAGCCCCAGGCGTAAGCGCCGTCAAAGATAAGCTGCAGGATGCCGTAGGCCAGGGAACACAGCAGGCCGTCCTTCAGCCCCCAGCGGACGCAGTAGAGGAAGATGGGCAGCATACCGATGCACACCGAGCCCCCCTGGGGCAACTCAAAGAGCTTCAGGTAGCTCAGCGCCGTGGCCGCCGCCACCATGATACCGCCCTCGGTAAGGGCGCGCAATGCGTTATTTTTCATGATTTCTCTCCTTTATGGATGAAAAAAAACCGCCTCACGGCCAATGGCGGCGTGATGCGGCACTTGCAAACGGTATGATCGCATTCCTACGCCGGCATTACCCGGATCAGGTTCGAGGGATCGGCGCGGAACACGCCCCATCTCAGCCGGCTCTGGCCAGCACCCCTTGGATTGTGGGGATATTATAACGCAAAGAAACGGGGCTGTCAACGCCCCGTTTCTTTATAAATGTGTCAGTGCTGTGACTTATGCAGCAAATCGTGGCGGATGTCCCACAGCTTTTGGCTCAGGTCCACGTAGTAGGAGTGGGGATTGTCGAAGCGCTTCACCTCGTCCCACAGCGTGTCCACCTGCTGCTGGCAGTAGGCCTTGATCTCCGGCAGAGTGGGGCTCTTATACACCAGCTTGCCCCCCAGGAAGATGGGCTCCAGGAGCTGACGGGCGTGGAAATCGTAGACGGTTTTCTTCTTCCAGGTGGCGTTGGGGTCGAAAATCTCCAGGTCCTTGCTGTCGTCCACTTCCTCGTCATACACCGTCATATAGTCGGCGATGGCCTTGCCGGTGTCGTTGCCGTAGAAGCGGTACACCTTCTTGAAGTGAGGCACGGTAATCTTCTCCACGTTCTCGCTGACCTTGATCTTGGGCACCACGTTGCCCGCTTCGTCCTCCACCGCCACCAGCTTATACACGCCGCCGAACACAGGCTCGGACCGGGCGGTGATCATCCGCTCGCCCACGCCGAACATGTCGATTTTGGCGTCCTGGAGCAGCAGGTCCTGAATGAGGTACTCGTCCAGAGAGTTGGAGGCGGAGATCTGGCAGCTCTCCCACCCGGCCGCGTCCAGCATCTCCCGGGCCTTGCGGCTCAGATAGGCGATGTCGCCGCTGTCCAGACGGATGCCGCACTTGGTGATGCCCCGGGGCCGCAGCACCTCGTTGAACACCCGGATGGCGTTGGGCACGCCGGATTTCAGCGTATTATAGGTGTCCACCAAAAGCGTTGCGTTGGTGGGGTAGGTCTCGCAGTAGGCCTTGAAGGCCTCGTATTCGCTGTCAAACATCTGCACCCAGGCGTGGGCCATGGTGCCGCCGGCGGGCACGCCGTAAATCTCGTCGGAGATGGTGCAGGCGGTTCCGGCGCAGCCGCCGATGTAGGCGGCGCGGGCGCCGATGATGGCGGCGTCAGCACCCTGGGCCCGGCGGGAGCCGAACTCCAGCACCGTGCGGCCACGGGCGGCCCGGCAGATACGGTTGGCCTTGGTGGCGATCAGGCTCTGGTGGTTCACCGTCAGCAGGGTGAAGGTCTCGATGAGCTGGGCCTCAATGGCCGGAGCCCGCACCACCACCAGCGGCTCCCGGGGAAACACCGGGGTGCCCTCGGGGATGGCGTAAATATCGCCGGTGAAATGGAAGTCCTTCAGATAGGCCAAAAATTCCTCGCTGAAATAGTTCCGGGAGCGGAGATAGGCAATGTCCCGCTCGTCAAAATGCAGGTTCTGGATATAGTCAATGAGCTGCTCCAGGCCGGCGGCAATGGCGAAGCCGCCGCCATCCGGCACCCGGCGGAAAAACACGTCGAAATAGCAGATGCGATCCTTGTAGCCCGTCTGGAAATAACCGTTGCCCATGGTCAGCTCGTAGAAGTCGCAGAGCATGGTCATATTCAGCTTATCTTCCGTTCTCATAGCGTTATCCTCAAAAGGCCGCCAGTTTTGCCCCACAGGGCACAGCCTTCCCGCCCATTATACCACAATTTTCCGCTTTCGCAACATGGAAAAAGCGCCCCCTTGGGGGGCGCTTTTTATGGTATGATGCAGACGGATTACTCCTCGTCCTTGTTGGTTGCGTTGGCCAGGTCGCTGAGGTCGAACTCCAGGCGCTCGCCGCAGTTGGGGCACACCACCTCGCCGTCGGCCAGCACGTCCTCGTCGAACACCACTTCCTCCTCGCAGCAGGGGCAGGTGGTGACGAACAGCTCGTCGTCATCGTCGTCCTCGTCATCGTCCTCGTCGTCATCATCCAGGGCGAAGTACAGCGTCTCCTCCACGTCGCTCAGATCCTCGCTGACGGCGTCCAGGCCGTCCTCCAGATCGATGATCTCGCTCTCCACGTCGGCGAACTCCTCCGCCATGGCGTCCAGCACGTCGATGATACCGGCAATCAGCTTGTCTTCCTTGGTCTCCTCGTCCAGCTTCAGGCCCTCGGCCAGGCCCTTCAGATACGCTACCTTCTCGGAAATTTCCATGATGTTGCTCCTTTCCGGCGGCGCACACCGCCCAGTCCTGTTGATGGTTAGGATTTACTTGGCGCGGCCCAGATATTCACCGGTACGGGTGTCGATGGTGATCTTGTCGCCGATGTTGATGAACAGGGGCACCTTCACCTCGGCGCCGGTCTCCACGGTGGCGGGCTTCAGGGTATTGGTGGCGGTGTTGCCGGCCAGGCCCGGCTCGGTCTCGGTGACCTCAAGATCCATGAAGTTGGGGCACTCCAGGCCGAACACGTTGCCCTTATAGCTCAGCACCTTGCACACGGTGTTCTCGGTGATGAACTTGAAGGCGTCGCCCAGCAGGTCCTTGCCCAGGGGCACCATGTCGAAGGTCTCCTGGTCCATGAAGTAGTACAGGTCGCCGTCATTGTAGCTGTAAGACATATCCTTGCGGTCGATGAAGGCCTCCTCAAACTTGGCAGTGGGGTTGAAGGAAGTCTCGGTGACGCCGCCGGTGACGATGTTCTTCATCTTGGTGCGCACGAAAGCAGCGCCCTTGCCGGGCTTCACGTGCTGGAACTCCACCACCTGCATGATCTTGCCTTCATACTCGAAGGTCTTGCCGTTTCTGAAATCGCCGGCAGTAATAGTTGCCATAATTATGTCCTCCCATATTGATGAGGGAACATGACGATTCCCTCGAATTGAATGATGCAGCCAAAATTAGCCTCATATATTGTACATGAACACCTGCCGTTTGGCAAGGGTTTTACATGAAATTCTGCAAAAAAGTGCTTACAGCACCAGCAGCGCCTTGGGTGCCTCGGTGATGAGATGGCTGCCGTCGGCCTTAATCACCATCACGTCCTCAATGCGCACGCCGAATTTGCCGGGGATGTAGATGCCGGGCTCGGCGGAGGTGACGGCGCCGTCGGGCATGGGGTTGTGGTTGGAGGGGGCGTTGTTGGGGGCTTCGTGGATATCGATGCCCAGGCTGTGGCCGAAGCTGTGGCCGAAATACTGGCCGTAGCCCGCGTCCTCAATTACCTTGCGGGCCGCGCCGTCGATGTCCGCGCCGGAGACGCCCGCCTTGGCGGCGGCGATGCCGGCCAGCTGGGCCTCCAAAACGGTGTTGTACACCTTCCGCATCTCCTCGGTGGGCTCCCCCACGCAGACGGTGCGGGTCATGTCGCTGCAATAGCCCTCGTAGATGCAGCCGAAGTCCATGGTGACGAACTCCCCGCTCTGCACCTGCCGGTCGGTGGGCACGGCGTGGGGCATGGAGCCGTTGGGGCCGGAGGCCACGATGGGGTCAAAGGAGTTTTTGTGGGCACCGTACTCCATCATCAGATACGTCAGCCGGGCGGCGATGTGCTTTTCCGTCATACCAGGCTGGATCTCCCGACAAATCTGCTCCAGTGCCTTTTCCGCAATGCGCTGGGCGGCGGTGAGGCGGCGAATCTCCTCTTCATCCTTCACGGCGCGCAGGTCCTTCATCAGGTCGCTGGCGCCCACCATGTCCGCCTTCAGCTTGGCGGAAAGGTCGTTATACGCCGCCACGGTGACAGCGGCGTCCTCATAGCCCACCGTCTTGATGCCATGGGCGGTGAGCACGTCGTTAATGCACACGGTAAAGGGCCGCTGGGCGCTGATCTGCTCGATGACAGCGGCGTCGCCGATGGCCTTGCCCGCCGCCTCGGTGTAGCGGGAGTCGGTGAAATACCAGCTTCCCTGGCGGGTGATGAGGGCCATGCCCTCCCCCATGAAGCCGGTGGCATAGAAGCAGTTGGAATCGGAGGTCAGCAAAATGGCGGGCAGGTTGCCCAGGGCCTGGCTGATACGTGCAATGTGATTCATGGCTTATTTCTCCTTTCGCAGGGCCTTAAAGGGCCGCTGTAATAGATGTAAAAAGTGGTTCCAGGGGCCCACGGGGCCGCCCAGCGGCTCCACCATCAGGGCCCAGACCCCGGCGCGGTTGGCCGCCAGCATATCGGTGAGCAGCTTGTCGCCCAGGGCGGCGGTGTGTGCCGCGTCAATGCCGCAGCGCTCCATGGCCCGGCAGTAGCCGCCGGTTCCCGGTTTGCCGGCGTGGCCCTCGTATAAAATGCCCAAAGGCTCACAGAAGGCCGCCACACGGGCGGGATTGCGGTTGTTGCTGACCACCATGACGGTGATGCCCACGTCCGCCAGGTCGGCGATCCAGTTGCGCACGTCCTGGTCCGGCACCTTTACCCGCTTGGGGGCCAGGGTGTAGTCCAGGTCACACAGCACCAGCTGGATGCCCCGGCGGTGCAGCAGCTCCGGCGTCACCTCCCGGTAGGAGGCAAACACCCGGTCGGGCCGCAAGGAAAAGGCCATACGCCTCCCTCCTTTCAGCGGATACTATTTTTCCGCACATAGTATATCATTTTTCCGGGGAAATACAAGAAAAAATCACCTGCCCGAAACCGGGCAGGTGACCTGCGCATTAATAATAACGCTTATTGCGGTTCTTGCGAGCGGCCTCGGACTTCTTGCGACGCTTGACGCTGGGGCTCTCATAGCACTCACGGCGGCGCACCTCAGCCACGATACCGGCCTTGGCGCAGCTTCTCTTGAAGCGCTTCAGGGCGCTATCCAGGCTCTCGCCTTCCTTCACATGGACTTCGGACATCTATTTTCCCTCCCTCCGATATACCCGGGCTTCATCCTCAGGTACTCTTGAAGAAGTCATAGCACATGACTTAACAGAGGATATTATACGCAACGCTCCCCCGGCTGTCAAGCTATTTTTTTGCAATTTTGTGGTTATTCTGCCCCTTTCTCCCATCGGTCAGGCGCTGCGCACCGGATGCAAGAGTTATGTAAACTTGCACATGGTCATATCAATATTGTAGTCCTCCGGGTTGTCAATATTGGTTCCGTTTTCCCCGAACACGCATTTATTGATCCACATGCTGTTGCCTCTGGACATGTGTACCACCCGCACCGCCGTTTCGTTGCGGTACAGCTCGCACACCCCCAGTACCTGTCTCCCTTCAAACAGGGAGTCGATCTCCACGCCCACAGTGTTGTCCGTAAAGAGGCAGAAATCCGCACCGATGGTGGTAAAGCGCTTGACGGACACGGCGGTGTCCCAGCCGGAGAAGCGGCAGCCCATCAGTAGTACCGGGCGCAGCGCCGCAAGGCCCACGCCGCCCTGTCCTTCAAACGTCACATCCCGCAGCACGATTTGGGGCGCCGTGTCCTCCACGATGGCGCCGGCGGTAAACACCGTCTCCTCCCCCCTGCCCGTCACAGTGAGGTCGCCCCGGAAGTGAATGCTTTCGGTGTAGACGGCCGCAGGGAGATGGAGGATGACATTGTACCGACTCGTCAGCGACAGGGGCTCCACGGCGTCGATCACCCGCTGGAGCGCTGCGGAGTCCTCCATAGGCGCCAGGTCGCTGTCTATGACAACCTCATCCATATTGGATATATCCATCACCTGATCCAGGTAGAGAATATCCCCGTTTTTCATCTCCACCGTCCATCGCAGCACCGCCCGGCCCGCCGGGCCTATGGCGCTTGCCAGATAGCTTTGCAGAAGGTCATCGGAATAATGATACCAGTTCTCTAAGCTGCTGGGCTCCAGCCACACGGCGGCGTTGCCGGACACCTCCTCCAGACGGTAAGAGGCCACCAGGGCGTCAAACTCCCGGGAGCAGGGCTGCTCCCCCGGCCGCTTGGCACACAGCACCATCGCGGTGCCGCACTGGCCGCCCTCTATCGTCCAGCCCTTCCACCGGCCCTTGGGGGCAGGGGCGTCATTGTATATCTGCGGCATACCCGCAAACAGCAAATAAACCTGTCCATTCTCGGCGGTGTATTCTATATAATAAGGGTACTCCGCCCCCTCCGCCACGTCACCGGGCAACGGCGTCGGCTCCGCCTCCTCGGGGATGGCGAGGCTTTCCAGCAGCGCATCCAGCGGATCGGCACGCTCCGCTTCCTGCTCATGCATAGCCTGCTGCTCTGCCAGGGCGGCGGCCTCCGCCTCCCGTCTTTCCTTCTCCCGGATAGCCCTGGTGCCCAGCACGATGGCGGCAGCGCTGCCCACGAGGGATACCGTTATCAGTATTGCCATCACCGCCCGCCACAGGCGGAATCGGTTGGTGCGCCGGGGCGGCATTGCCACGCGGCGCGTCACCTGGGAGGCGGCGCAGTAGGGACACAGGGAGGCCCCATCCGGCAGGTCGGCTCCGCACTGAACGCATTTCTTCATACGCCCAATGCCTCCTTCAGCGTCAGCGCGTCGGGAAAGCGCCCCTCCGGGTCCACCATGGTGCAGCGGCGGACGATGCGCCCCAAGTCGCCCCTTGCCAGTTGGCGGGAGGGATGCTGCCCTGTGACCATCACGTTCAGCAGTACGCCCAGGGAGTAGATGTCCGCCCGTCCGTCGGTCTGCTTCAAGCCGAACTGCTCCGGGGCGGCGTAGCCGGTGGTGCCCATGATCTGGGTGTCGGCGCTGGCCTGGGGCTTTACCATCCGGGAGGCGTCAAAGTCGATGAGCACCGCCTCGTCTCCCCGGAGAATCACATTGCTGTCCTTCACGTCCCGGTGTACCGCCCCCAGGGAGTGGAGCACCCACAGGGCGTCGCACAAATTGATGGCGGCCAGGCGGGCCTCCTTCTCCGTCAGCACGCCGCCTTCCAACAGGAACGACAGCGTATCGCCCTGGATATACTCCTCCAGCACCGCCACGGCGCCGTCCTTCTCCGCCACCTCCTCGATGCGGGGCAGGTAGCGGCACTCCACGTCCAGCAGCTTGCGATACACTTCGCCGCTGCCGGTATAGCGCCGAAACACGAACCGCTTTCCCGTGGCCCGATGGCGCAGCAGCTCCACGGTGCCCCGCTGGCCCCGCTTTAACATTCTTTCCACTGTGAACTGCTCCTCCACGGCGTGGAGCAAAAAATCATACACCAAAAAACCTCCCCGATACTATGCTCCCAGCATATTGATTTTTTGTTAAATTCATGTATCATCATCATATAATATTTGAGATTATTTGTAAAGGAGTGCCGAATGGAGTCGAAGAACACCGACGCCCTGCAGCAGGAGCTGATGCAGGCCAACAATCTGGATCGATTCCTGACGGAGAACGACAGCAGCTTCCGCAGCGAATCGGCCCCCGAGATGCTCAAACGTCTTTTTGAAAAGCGAAATATCACCAAGGCGGCTTTGGCCAAGCAGTCCGGCATGAGCGAGGTGTACCTCCACCAGGTATTCTCCGGCCGCCGCAACCCCTCCCGCAACAGGCTGCTGTGCCTGTGCCTGGGGCTGCACGCCACCTTTGACGAAACCCAGAATCTGCTGTTGCGGTGCCGCCTGGCGCCGCTGTATCCCCGGGACAAGCGGGACGCCATTATTATCTTCGGTCTGAGCCACGATATGAGCCTTTTTCAGATCAACGACAAATTATTTGCCGAGCAGGAGGAGACCCTCTGCTGACGGCCCCAGGCACTTCCTTATGACGCAAAATCCCCGCTGCACAGGCAGCGGGGATTCTTTTTTACTTGGCAGGCTTGACAATGAGGTTGATGAGCTTGTTCTTCACGAAGATGGTTTTCACCACGCTCATGCCCTCGGTGGCCTTCTTGACACGGTCGCTCTCCAGCGCGGCGGCCTTGACGGCATCCTCGTCGCTGTCGGTGTCCACCACCACGGTGCCCCGGAGCTTGCCGTTGACCTGCACGGCCATCTCCACCTGGGCGTCCACGGTCTTGCTCTCGTCGTACTCCGGCCAGGGGCTCTGCATGGCCATCTTGCCGCTCTCCTTGGCAAAGCCCATGTTCTCCCACATCTCCTCGGCCATGTGGGGCACGAAGGGGCTCAGCAGACGGATGAGCACGCTCAAATCGCCACGGGACAGGCCCTTGCTGTAGAACTCGTTCACCAGCGTCATCAGCGCGGCGATGGCGGTGTTCATCTTCAGCTCCTCGATGTCGGCGCTGACCTTCTTGATGGTCTTGTGGACGGAGGCCATGTTGGCCTTGGAGATGCCCTCCTCATCGCTGACCATGTCCTGCAGATTGAAGCAGCGGTCCAGGAAGCGCTTGCTGCCCTTCACGGCCTCGTCGGACCAGGCGGCGGTCTTCTCAAAGTCGCCGATGAACATGATGTAGAGCCGCATGGTGTCGGCGCCGTAAGCCTTGATGACATCGTCGGGATTCACCACGTTGCCCAGGGACTTGGACATCTTCACCGCCGGGCGGGTGGCCATGGAGCCGTACCTGGCGATGAGGGCCTGCTTCTCCTCTTCGGTTTCCACGTTGCCGATATAGTGGGGGTTCTTGCCCAAAATCATGCCGTGGCTGGTGCGCTTGGCGTAGGGCTCCTTGGTGTGGACCAGGCCCAGATCGTAGAGGAACTTGTGCCAGAAGCGGCTGTACAGCAGGTGGAGGGTGGTGTGCTCCATGCCGCCGTTATACCAATCCACCGGGCCCCAGTAGTTCTCGGCCTCACGGGAGAGGAACTCGCCGTCGTTGTGGGGATCCATATACCGCAGGTAATACCAGCAGGAGCCGGCCCAGTTGGGCATGGTGTCGGTCTCCCGCTTGGCGGGCCCGCCGCAGTGGGGGCAGGTGGTGTTGACCCAGTCGGTCATCTTGGCCAGGGGGCTCTCGCCGTCGTCGGTGGGTTCGTAGCTCTCCACGTTGGGCAGCAGTAGGGGCAGCTCGCTTTCATCCAGGGGCACCCAGCCGCACTTGGGGCAGTTCACCAGGGGGATGGGCTCGCCCCAGTACCGCTGGCGGGTAAATACCCAGTCACGCAGCTTGTAGTTCACCTTTTCCTTGCCCCAGCCGTGTTCCACGGCGTACTGCCGCATGGCGGGGATGGCCTCCTTGACGGTCATGCCGTTGAGGAAGCCGGAGTTGACCATGACGGCGCTGTCGTCCTTGGCCACGAAGGCCTCTTTCGTCACGTCGCCGCCGGCCACCACCTCGCGGATAGGCAGACCGAACTTGGTGGCAAACTCCCAGTCGCGCTGATCGTGGCCGGGCACGCCCATGACCACGCCGGTGCCGTAGCCCATCAGCACGTAGTCGGACACAAACATGGGGATGGGGTCGCCGGTGATGGGATGGTAGGCCTCCACGCCCTCCAGGCGGACGCCGGTCTTTTCCTTGTTCAGCTCGCCCCGCTCAAAGTCGGACTTGCGGGAGGCCGCCAGGCGGTATTCCGCCACGGCGTCCCAGTTGGCGATCTTGTCCTGCCACTTGTCCAGCAGCGGATGCTCCGGGGACACCACCATATAGCTGACGCCGAAAATGGTGTCCACCCGGGTGGTGTACACGGTGACGTCGTCGCCGGTGCTGGTCTTGAAGGTGGCGTCGGTGCCGTAGGAGCGGCCGATCCAGTTCTTCTGCTGCACCTTGACCCGGTCGATATAGTCCAGCTCGTCCAGGTCGTCGATGAGCCGGTCGGCGTACTTGGTGATGGCCAGCATCCACTGGCTCTTCTCCTTGCGCACCACCTCGCCGCCGCAGCGCTCGCACTTGCCCTCTACCACTTCCTCGTTGGCAAGGCCCACCTTGCAGCTGGTGCACCAGTTGATGGGCATGGTGGTCTTGTAGGCCAGGCCCTTCTTGTACATCTGCAGGAA
>CAMKGX010000045.1 GCA_946412355.1 uncultured Clostridia bacterium | reverse complement strand
ATCGAGGACAAGCGCGGCAAGCGTTTTTCCGACTATCAGGATGAGTTTGAATATCTGATTTCGGCGGGGATTGCCCTGGATGTCAACGCCATCTCCAACCCCGTTTTTCCCCTCACACAGTCTGTCGGCAAAAACCTGCTCAAGCTCTATTTGAACGACGTAGGCCTTTTGACGGACGTTTTGTACGGCAGCAATATCCGTGCGATCCTGGACGATGAGACGGGGATCAATCTCGGCTCTGTGTATGAAAGCGTGGTGGCCCAGGAGCTGGCTGCGCACGGCTTCAAACTGTTTTATTACGATAACCGCAGCAAGGGCGAGGTCGATTACCTGATCGATGATTACGACAGCCTGTCTGCCGTCCCCATCGAGGTCAAGTCCGGCAAGGACTACACCGTCCACAGCGCGCTGAATACTTTTGTAAAGAACGACGATTACCACGTTAAAAAAGCCTACGTTCTGTCCAACGCCCGGGAGATCACGACGAACGGCAAGATCACGTATCTGCCGATCTATGACGTGATGTTCTTTGGGGCAGCGGAGGATTCATCAAATGGTGTTCACCTGCTGTAATCGTTTTGCACAGTGACACCGCAAAAAACCATCAGAGAATTGAAGGGGAGCTACGTATGTCTACAAACATTTCCAAACAGAAACGAGACGAGCTGCTTCGAAAGATACAAGAGATTCGCACCTATATTTCCACCGCTGAGCAGGATGAGAACACTGCCCGGCTGCTTTCCTATCTTTCCGATCTGGCCAAAGATGTGAACGGAAAGAAATACGGGTTGGTATTTGAGGAGCATCGGGAGGAAATCGACGAGGTGCTGGATACCCATACCCCTGTGCTAACTGAAAATGCTGATTTGTTTATTGATAACGGCGGGCAGGTGAATTTTCTTATTGAGGGAGATAATCTTGCCTCGCTGAAGTTATTGGAGAAAACACACCGTGGGAAGATTGATCTGATCTATATTGACCCACCTTATAATACTGGAAATCAGGACTTCATTTATGATGATGAATTCATTGTAAGCAACGATGGCTTTAGGCATAGCAAATGGGTTTCTTTTATTGCTGGTAGGCTTAGAATTGCTCGAAAACTATTAACGCAGAACGGTGTCATTGCAATAAGTGTTGGATACCAAGAGGTTAATAACTTAATGTTACTTTGTCAGGAGCTGTTCTATGACAAAAACATCACAAGTATCACAGTGCAAACATCTGGAGGCAAACCAAATGGCGGCTTTAATGTAACATACGAATTTGTAGTCTTTATTACTCCAAATGATTTTGTGCCAAATGCAAGTGAAGCGGCAATGAACGAATATGCTTCACCGTACCATGGGATGAATCTTGCAACTTTTGATCAGACCCAGCGTCCGGGACAAGCATATCCGATTTTTGTTGACGGAAATGGTATCTTCGTTGGTTGCGGAAAAACACTGGCTGAAAGAATTAAGAGTGGTGAGTATAAGGGTGATACGAAGGATTTCTCTTTCGATTATAGTGAAGCTCCGTCGGGGACAGTCGCAATTTGGCCGGTAACACGAAAAGGGTCCCCCTGTGTTTGGCGGCTAATACCTTCCCGCTTTGTAAGTGACTGGAAGAAGGGATACATTAAAATTGCACCTCAAAATCCAGGGAAAACGCAAAACATATTTACAATACAATACTTGTCAGATGGTATTATTAAAAAGATAGAATCCGGAGAATTAGAAGCGCACCGTGCTTCTGAGGATGAGCGTATTCCTACGTTAGAGGTTGAAAACTATAAAACGGCCGGAGCTACGATACAAACCATTTGGACAGATAAGGCTTTTTATACAACAAACGGCGGAAATGAGATGGCAGATATTCTCGGTAGTAAAAAAGCCTTTTCCTATCCAAAGCCACTAGCGATTGTCTTCGAAATCATTCAGCGAACAACAAGCAATGATTTCACCATCCTAGATTTTTTTGCAGGTTCTGGTACAACAGGACATGCTGTAATGAAACTTAATGACGAGGATGGCGGCAACCGCCGTTTCATTCTCTGCACTAACAATGAAAACAATATCTGCCGCGAGGTCACGTATGAGCGTATTCGTCGGGTGATTGAAAAAGAGGGGTACGAGGCCTCTTTGAAATACTACAAGGTCGATTATATCCCCATCGACGAGCGGATGTATTACGAATATGCCGACGAGCTGCTGCTCCATATACGGGAACTGGTTGAACTGGAGAACGGGATCAATTTTACTGGCAACGACAAAATCGCTATCGTCCTGACTGAGGAAGAGCTGGCAGCGTTTACAGAGAATATTGGTGAAAACTGCCGGAAGCTCTATATGGGGCATGATATTCTGCCCGACGAAGAGCAGCAGGCAATCATTGCCGAGCACGGCGTTGAAATCAGTATCATTCCGGATTATTACTATCGGGATCTGCAGGAGAGTTGAACGCCTTATAGAGAAAGAAGGGTGTAGCGATGGCTGTTCTTGATATGTCATTTGCGCAAGCAATACAGAAAAAGCTGTCAAAGGAATTTGAGGTACTCATTCCTTCTGAACAGGAGTATTACTCGCATCCGACGTTTGTTGTAAGTGGTCTTGCAGAGTATATTCGCTTAATTGCTGCAATATCGTCGATAAATAAAGATTCTTCATATAGCGAGACGGTGGTTTATCGTGGCATGGCGGATACCGAATACAATCTTCTCCCCGGGCTTGCGAGGATTAAGAAGCCGGAATACGACATGGAGGCAACGTTAATCAATGATTTTTTAACTAGAAGGCCAGATGCGTTTAGTGGACTTTCTGAGTTTGATACACTTGCAAAGATGCAGCACTATGGGCTTCCAACCAGATTACTTGATTTTTCTCTAAACCCGCTTGTAGCGCTCTATTTCGCGTGCGAATCCAAAGTGGCGAAATCGGGGAGAGTCCTTTGTCATAGTACTTACCTTAAAAACGACTCATCAGAATATGTCAACGCAATTTGCACATCAGCGACTAAAAAGATGTTTGATGATAACTACACTGTTGACGAGTATTACTGCAATGACACTTTATCACTGAGGAAATACTTGTCAGAAGCTTATATCTATGATGAGACAACAGTAGTTCGTCCCAAATATTGGAATCAGCGAATTGCGAATCAGGCCGGTGTGTTTATGGTTTTCCCAAACCACCTGATTGATCGATATAGGTACATTCTCATTCATGAATCAGAGCTTGGCCTTGATATGGCAATTCATGAATATGGTCGAGGGGAAATTGACAGAGCCATTATAGAAGAGGCTCTGAACAGAGAGCCGATTGACTATTACCGAAATGAACCCGGACGATATCTTACTGATGCATCTTTTATGAAAATGCGCGAGGCATACAAAGATAATGATGATTTCTGGCACAAAATGAAAAAGCGCTTCAAAATTACTGAAGAAGTAAAACCGCTGAGCCAAGGAAAAATTAGCAGCAGGTTTTGCAGCATTATTATAGAGCCTAAAAACAAAAAGAAAATTTTGCGTGATCTATCTTACATAGGTTTCCGGGCAGATTACATATATCCTGAGCTGGAATATACCGCCCAAGAAATCAAGAGAAGGTTTGAGTAATACCGAAGCTAATCATTGCAGAACAAACCACTGGGAGGATACATATGGAATTGAAAGAATTTCAGCTGAATGCTGTCAAGTCGCTGTTTGAGGCGATGGACAAGCCTGCCCGGGATATTATTCTGAAAAGTCCCACAGGGAGCGGGAAGACCATTATCCTCACCTACTTTATGCACCAATTCATTCAGAGCTTTCCGAAAACGGTATTTGTTTGGCTTACCCCCGGCAAAGGAAACCTGGAGGAGCAGAGCAAGGCGAAAATGGACAAATATATCCACGCCTCGCAGACAAAGCTGCTTTCCGACGTGATGACCGCTGGCTTTGAAGAAAACGACAGCGCCTTTATCAACTGGGAGAAGCTGACGAAAAAGGGCAATAACGCTCTAAAGGACAGTGAGCAAACCAACTTTCTGGAGCATATACAGCACGCGTTGGACAGCGGGCTGCGCTTTGTCGTGATCGTTGACGAAAGCCATCAGAACAATACAGTTAAGGCGGACGAGATCATTCAGTATTTCCACACCGATAAGATCATCCGCTGCTCCGCTACGCCGAAAGAAATCAAAAATGCGGAGATTATCGAAATTGCAGAGGCGGATGTCATCGCAGAGGGCTTGATTAAAAAGCTTCTTGTCATCAACGAGGATTTTCCGCAGACGGTTGAAACGGAAAACCAGACGGGGTTCCTGTTGGAGCGAGCATATGATAAGCAACGCAAGCTGCGCGCGGCTTTCCTTTCGGCAGGCAAGGACATCAATCCTCTGATTGTAGTGCAAATCCCGAACAAATCGGAGGTTTTGCAGGATGAAGTGGAACGGTGGTTTGAAACGCAAGGCGTGACCTTTGAGAACGGGCAGCTCGCCGTTTGGCTTTCGGATCGCCATGAAAACCTTGAGGGTATCGAGGAGAATGACGCGAAAGCTATTGCGGTCATTATCAAACAGGCGGTTGCCACCGGCTGGGACTGCCCGAGAGCACACATTTTGGTAAAGCTTCGTGACAACATGGACGAAACCTTCGAAATCCAGACCATCGGACGTATTCGCCGCATGCCGGAGGCGAAACACTATAATAGTGATCTGCTGGATAGCTGCTACCTCTATACCCTCGATGAAAAATTCACGGCAGGCGTGAAGAGGAGCCTCGGCAAAGGCGCTCTAGAGGCGTATACCATCTTCCTGAAAAATGAATACAAGAGCATCACTTTGACCAGCGAACAGCGGACGATGGTTACACAGACGCGCAATCCACAGGCGGCTCTCACTGCGGTTGCCAAGTATTTCGAAAAAGAATACCATACCGGCGGCAACAAAGCGGAGAACGCCACACGTTTGCAGACGGCTGGTTTTGTGCTGGATGAGGATATCGTTCGTCACACGATATCAGGCGAAACGGCGACACTGGATTTCCAAGCGGCAGGCATGAATGAAATCAATGTGACTGAAAAGCTGGATACGCACCGTCACGGGCGCGACTACCATCAGAAGATCGGTAAAATCGGGCTTGAAATCGGCATGGAGTATTCCTATATGAATACGATCATCCGAAAACTGTTCGACAAGAAGTTTTCTTACAGCCGCAAAATCCTTGCGTTGGAGCCAAGAGCGGTATACTCATTCGTACTGAACAATGCCGATCGGCTGCGCCATATCGTTCGAGAGGCGATGGCTGTGGAGCTGGCACAGCTGCAGTTCGATATTAAACAGGTATCGAAGTCGCCGTTCCGTATTCCGCAGAGTTGTCTGTTCACCTTTGACAGCACGGCCAAAACACAAACGGAAATGCGGAAGAATGTCTATCAGGGTTATCTATCCTCCGCCGAGGTGCGCTCTTCATCTGAGCGAAAGTTTGAAAAATTCTGCGAGAGCGCTGACAGTGTGGAGTGGGTCTATAAGAATGGCGACAAGGGCAGCGAATACCTGTCTATCGTCTATATGGACAACTCCGAAAAGCAGAAGAACTTCTTCCCGGACTATATTATCGGAGTCAATGGTGAGATCTGGATTGTTGAGACAAAAGGCGGATTTGACCGCAGCGGAAACAGTCAGGATATCGACCTGTATACCCCGAAGAAGTTTGCCGTCCTGAAGGACTATCTGGATCGGTATGGGCTGAAAGGCGGTATTGTCCGGTACGATGAAAAAAGCGAAGAATTGTGCATCTGTATGGACAACTATTCCGATGATATACGAGATGATTGCTGGAAGGTTTTGAGCGATATCGTAAAGTGAGGTGATATCTGTTGAAAATTCTTGAATCCAAATCGCTTCCTTCAACCGGGACAGCTAAAGTGCACTTTATTCGAATAGATCCGGAAGATATTTCAGCGACGCTATCCGATATTCTCAAGGCGTTGATGGATTTATCATGGCTCAAGTATTTTGACGAAGACTATATGGTTCAGAGTTTTCAGCAGCGTGCGCAAATCACAATAGACGATATTAAATCAAAATTCGATAATTGCGACCAGGGGACACTTACAAAAGATGCAGGCGAATACGTCGTGTCCGAACTTTCAAGGGAAGCCATTGTATCTAATCTGGGGTATCTTAATATCCCCCTTGCAGAATTGCTGGGGAAAAAAGTATCTGGAAATCCAGGCTTTGATTTTCATTCTCAGAATTGTTCAACAGATACTGTAATTTTTGGTGAAGCAAAATATGTTTCTGCGCAGAGTGCCTATCCCAGTGCGGTCAAACAGATAAAAGAGTTTATAGATGCAAAAAAAGACATTGCTGATATTGCTGACCTTTCTCCATTTTGTACTCCGCAATCATTACGTCGTGCAGCTAACGGATTCAAAGGATTTGCAGCTGCATTCTCTGCTAAGGGAACTTCTAGTGATCGACTAATCAGTGCAATACAAGCCAGAGCGGAATATGCTGAGCTACTCAAGTATGAAGAAATCATTCTTGTGGCGGTGAACCTATGAATAGTGTTATTGAAAAGGGAAATCTTATTGCACGAATCCAAGAAGGGAAAGATCTAGATCAGATACTGGCATATGCCAAGGAGCAACTATACCGAAATGGCCCCATCGACACCGTAGTTTTGGAAATACTGTCGTATTTGAAATTATTCCAAAATAGTTATTTTGCTCAGTATGAGAGTGAGATCGTTGAGACAATGGGCCTCTTCTACAAGGATCCGCATCCCGAATCATTGCAGGGTGCAATCTTTGATATGTATCGTCAGTATATTAAGGCAACCTTTGGAGAAGACTATACCCCTTTGCAGGCAAATATCCTTAAGCAGATTCAAGAGAAGCAGTATTTCAGTTTTTCGGCGCCAACAAGCACCGGAAAGTCTTTTGTGTTTCGTAACTTGATAAAAGCCAGCACAAAAGATGTCGCCGTAATTGTCCCATCGAGGGCGCTCATTAACGAATATTATGACAGAATTACGCGGCTGGTAGATATTAAAGTTACCAATGTGCTTACCTTTGTTGAGCGTATCAATACAAAACACGCGGAAAGAAGTGTTTTTATTCTTACGCCGGAACGTGCGAGAGAATTGTTTAAGAATAAAAGTTGGTTAAACATTGAACTGTTCCTTTTTGATGAAGCGCAGTTAAGTGATGAACACTCTGTGCGAGGGCTCTATTTTGATAGTATAGTACGAAGAGCACAGAAGGCATTCCCTCAGGCGAAGTTTGTATTTGCGCATCCATTTATCAGTAATCCGGAGGCGCAGCTAAAAAGAAATGACGTTATGGATACGGGAGCCTTTAGCAACTATCACTTAAAAACAGTTGGGCAAGTATTTTATGTCCATGATGTGACAAATCAAAAGTATTACCACTTTGGCTCTGACAGGAAGGTGCTTGGAGATCGAAAAATAGAATCTAAAATTGATCCGATTGAGCAAGCGATATTGTCCGGTGGAAGCGTGTTAATTTACGTTCCGAAGAGTCACATTTATAATAAGAGCGTTTTTCGGCAATTTCGAAAATATATCAATCTTTGCACTAAAATCCAGGATCCACGTGCATTGCAGATGATCGAACAGCTTCAAAGCTATATTGGTGCCTCAAACAAAACACAGTATTTTTATAATTCTGAAATGTTGGATATGCTTCAATATGGAATAGTTGTTCACCATGGTTCGATGCCGCTAAGCGCACGGTTGATTCTTGAGCATTTCACGCAGGAGCGGTTTTGCAGAATCTGTTTTGCTACTTCAACACTCGAACAGGGCATTAATATGCCTTTTGACGTTGTCTACCTGGACAAATTTGAAGCAAGTAAATCCCTGTCAGTTAAAAACCTAATTGGGCGTGCTGGAAGATCAACTCAGAATAATTGCTTTGATATTGGTAGCGTTGTGGTCCGCCAAAATGCGATGAGTAACTTCAGAAAGGTTCTCTTCAAAAATGAGACAATATCTGAAATATCCCACCTTGATCGGGATGACGAAAAGCTAGATGAAAAATACAACGAATACAAAGACGCTATAAAAAAAGATGAATTCTCGGATGAGTATAATTTAACCAACAAAGATTTAGAAAAGCTCAGGGCTGACACGATTACAGCAATTATTCCAACTCTTCTCGACATGATATTTGTAGATGGTCACTTGATAGACCCCGATACGGATATGAAAGATATTTATGACGACTTTCAGTCTTTGTATAAGGGATATCTTGGGCGAGATTTAGTTAGCGCAGAGAAGTGGGTTTTGAGCTCCGCAATAAAAATTATGATATGGAAGGTATATGGACGGACGTTTAGTTCCATATGCCAGTTCAGATATGCCTACGTGTCACAAGTAAATGAGCGCAGAAAACTGAACAGTAAAGGCCGGACGCAAGAGGCGGATGCTTTATGCGCCAGGTATGTTTCGGGCTATCACGACCTGCCAAACAAACAGCTAAAATCATATCCATTGATCCCTCCCAGCGAGAAGGCGAAAAACGTAGATTATGATCTTATTGTATATGATACATATGATTTTTTGGATAAACTTATAGGGTTTAAGCTGAGTGATATATTCTATGCAATTTTCCACCAGTACTATAAGAATAATGAGGATGAAAGAGCACTTAAGCTGGCTAATTACATCAAATTCGGCACGGATAGCGACAAAGAAATATGGATGCTTCGTTACGGCCTCTCTTTTGAAGATATGGAGTGGGCTGCACCATGTATAGAAAACATAAACGAAGAAGAAATTGTTTTTAATGAGGAAATAGCAAACCTAGAAGACGAGCAGAAAGCAATTATTTCGCCATATGTTTACTCATAACTCGCCGATCTAGCAGAAGTGCAATTATTTACGTTCTTAAACCTTGAAGCAGCTTCTTCAAAAAAACGCGGGGCAGGTCATCGAAAAATTCGCTTTATTCACCCTTGAAGAGCGAATAAAGCGAATTTTCGGTGAATATTCGGCGAATTTTCAGTCGCAGAAGCAGTGAATTACACTTTTCAATCGGAAAGCAGGCTACAACAACACACTTTTCGTTTTTTGCTGCTGCTCCTACCCCTCCAGAAAGCTCTCAAACGGGGCGCCTTCACTCAAAAACGTATCCATCATAAACCGTGCGCCGAGGCGGAAGCCGGTGATGAAGGTATCCAGCTCGCATTCGCCCATGAATTCGGCGTAGGCATTGCAGAAGCGGAGGAACAGTTCCTTGTTTTCGCCGGCGAGCTGCTCGGTGAGCTTCTCCTCCAGATCGTTCAGCGAGTCGGACGCCTTTTTCGCAGGGCTCTTGGGGCGGTATCCGCGATCCTGCGGGTCGATATTGCCGTAATACAGCTCCTCGATGATATTTCCCCTCATTGCCCGTCACTCCATTTCTGCAGCTCCCAGAGCCGGTCAATGTGGCGGCGGGATTTGCGGAGTGTCGAGTTGTGCTCGTCCGTGGAGAGCCAGTCGATCAGGTAGCACTTCGGGATCATGTACTTGTGCTGCAGCGCCAGGGCGCGGAGCTTGCCGAAGCGAATCCACTCGCAGACCGTGTGACGGTTATAGCCGGTGAAGTCCACGATAGCGGACACGTCGATCACGTCCGGATAGGAGGCCAGCTTGCTTTCGTAGTAGCGCCGGGTTTTCTGCGGATCGCCGGGGAGAGGGGGCTGAATGCGGATCTTGTAGGGCTTCACGTCCTCGTTTCCGTATTTGTACCAGCTGGTGGGCACGATGTACCGGCTGGGGTTGACCTCCCGATTGATCATAAAGTCGATGACGTCGCGCTTTTTGATGGCGTAGCAGCGGGTTTTCTTCCCGATGCAGACGTGGGGGATCAGATTGAACTGCAGCAGATAGTGCGCTGTCCGCTTGCTGATATGGCAGACCTTGCGCAGCAGCTCCTTGTTCATGATTTCCGGGTATTGTTCGAGTTCCTTTGCATCGTATGTCATGACGAAGCTCCTTTCTGTTTTTTCGGTCCGAAAGGGTGCTTCATCGGCGCTGACAGAGTCTGTATTTTCTTGCCTGACTTCTTGCAAACACGCAAGAACGGAGGCTTTTTACGCAAGAACGCGGTTTTATTTGAACTCTGGGCTGGTTCAAATCGCCTCTGGCCGATACGGATCGGAATGTCCGCAATCCCTTGCGGTGCCTGGGTTTCCGGCCTTTCACAAAGCGGCCTGAAACGACCTGCTCCAGAGGTGAATCTGCCAAAGTCTTACAACACTCGAAATCAGTTTGCGGGCAACCGCACGAGGGTTCGAATCCCTCCCGCTGCGCCAAGAAAAAGAGCAGCCGATAGGCTGCTTTTTTCAGTTATATTCGCCTTCGGCGAGTGATATTGCTTCGCAGTGATATTCGGCTTACGCCGAGTGATATTGCGCTTCGCGCAGTTTTGAGGCGAATATAATATCACTGCACCCCAGGCGCAATATAACTGTCCCGAAGGGACAATATAACTGCCGCCAAAGGCGGCAATAACACTTGATATTTCAAGAGTTTGCATCCATTTACCAAAACCGCAAATCCATCTTTTTCGTCCCCCATAGCCAAGAAAAAGAGCAACCGAAAGGTTGCTCTTTTTTGGCGACCGATGTGTTTCGCTGCGTGGCAGCGTGATGTGCCTCCCGGGCGTGATGCTTGCTGCGCAAGTGGTGTGCGTCTTGCGGGTGAAGAGCGGAACGCCTCACACATCGTTCCGGCACAGATCCTCCAAGCTCTCCCGCGCCACGGCTACGTAGCTCTCGCCGCCGCGCACGCTGATATTCTGGCAAATCATATCCTGTCGTCCCCCTTCGTTTCCCCGGCGATGCGGCGGTAGCACACCAGCGCCGCCGCCATGGAGATGGCGTCCACCATAGGCTGCACCAGCATGCAGCCGTACAGGGGCCACACACTGTCCATGATGAATAAAAACGGAATATCCAATACGCCCTTGCGCAGCAGCGAGCACACCAGCGATTCCCGCACCCGACCCACGGCCTGGAAGGAGATGATCAGCGGGTTGCACACCGACATCATGGGCATGGCGATCACCATCAGCCGCAAAAAGGCGGCACCGTATCGCTGGGTCAACGGGTCGCCGATGAACAGCGACACGAAAAACGGCGCGAACAGCTCGTAGGCCGCCACGCACAGCAGGGAGAAGCCCACCGCGATGGTAACGCCGTAGCCCAGGGCCTCCCGAAATCGCCGGTGCTGCCCGGCGGCGTAGGTGTAAGAGAGCAGGGGCAGCAGCCCGGCGGACACCCCCAGGGCGCAGTACAGCGGCACCATGTCCAGCTTTTTCACAATGCCCAGGGCCGCCAGGGCCGCGGCGTCGTACCGGCTGACGAAGTGCATCTGGGCCGACACCGCCACTGCCGTCAGCAGGTATTGCACCGCCGAGGGAAAGCCCACCGCCAGCACGGATTTGAGATGGACAAGGCCACGGCGGCAATGGGCCGGGTGCAGGTCGATGATGCCCTGTCCCCGCCGCACGGTGACGTACACCAGGAAGAAGAGAAACACCGCCCAGTTGGCGATGGCGGTGGCCATGCCCGCTCCCACGGCGCCCTTGCCCAGAAAGGCGGGCAGGGTGAACAGGGGGTCCAGCACGATGTTCAGCACCCCTCCGGCGGAGAGCCCCAGGGAGGCCACGTTGGCCCCGCCCTCGGCCCGGATGAGGTTGGCCATCATGGCGCTCATCACAGCCGCCGGGCCGCCGATGACCATCACCCACACCGCGTAGCCGTAGGCGCTGTCCCAGATGTCGGGGGTGGCGCCGCACAGCCGCAATATGGGCCCGGCAAGGGCGTAGTACCCGGCGCACAGCGCCACGGAGGACGCCAGCGCCCCGTAGAAGGCCGCTGCCGCCGTGTCCCGGGCGGAGGCGCTGTCCCGCCGGCCCAGAAAGCGGCCCATGACGCTGCCGCCGCCCACGCCGAACAGGTTGGCGATGGCGGTGATGAGGATCAGCGATGAGGCTGCCGCCGTCATGCCGGCGGTCTGCCGGGGGTCGTTGAGCCGGCCCACGAAATAGGTGTCCGCCAGGTTGTAGATCAGCATGATGACCTGGCTGGCAATGGCGGGCAGAATCTGTTTCAGCACCGCCCGCTTCACCGGCAGCTTTTCAAAAATCGCAATGCGCTCGGCTTGTGTCACGAGATGGAAACCCTCTTTATCGTCAAAATCAAAGCGGCACCCAGTCCGCGCGGGCCGGGTGCCGATAAAAAATGCGTCAGGAGATTTTGGCCGACAGCACACCCGTCAGCCCGGCGGCAGCCACTCTGGCCCGGATGGCGGCCACGTCGGTGGTGTACAGCCCCAGCTCCTTCATGCGGTTAAAATAGACGGAGCCGGAGAAGGTGTACTTCTTCTTCATGCCCTCCTCGGTGTCCATGGCCCGGTTGACGTAGGCGATGGCGTCGCCCACCGCCAGGGTGTCGGGCAGCACCAGGGTGTCACGGCCCAGGGCGTAGCGCACGGCGTTGTGGCCCGCCAGGGCGCCGGTGGCAATGGCCTCGGTGTGCCCCACCAGCAAGCCCGCCTTCTCGCCGCCGCAGAACACGTTGTCCAGCCCCTTCACCTTCAAATCGTCGGTGCGGGGGGCCAGGGCCATATAGCGCATGGAGTTACCCTTGCCGCCGGCATAGGGGTCCTCATAGCGGGCGTTTTCAAAGCCGGGGATCTGGTGCAGCATGGCCAGGGGATAGTAGGGGGTCATCAGCTTGGCGTGGCCCGTGTCCAGCAGGATGATGTTCTCGGCGTACTCCTTCAATGCGTACTGCTGGCAGGCCTTGGTGGCCAGCACGCCCTCGCCCTTGCGCAGATGCGCCGGAATGGGGATCACCGCCACGCCGGTTTCGTCCAGCATCGCCACAATCTCCCCGGAAAGGGACTCCTTAAACAGCTTGCAAGAGCCGCTCATGGCGCCGATGGAGCCGTCGGCCTTCCGGCCCATCTTCTCCTCGATGCCCGCCTGGCCCACCAGGGACACCCGCCCGCCGAAGGAGGGGCACCGCAGCACGCACATGGCGCAGCCGTTGCCGTACTTGGCGCAGTTGTTCATAGGCCCGGCGGAGCCGGTGCAGTCCAGAAACACGTCGCCGCAGACCTCCGTGTCGTCGGTGAGAATGACGGACGTGATCCGATTGCCCTCTTTCCTCACGTCCTTCATCCGGGCCTGGAGACGCACCTCCACGCCCTTGCCCTCCACCAGGCCGCGGATGGCGGGCTCAATGGCGGCGATGTCGTAGAGGCTGGCGTGCTTGTGGCCGGGGAAGTCGATGTTGGTGTGGCGGCAGTGGCGGTCAATGGTCTCGAAAATCTCATTGGCCCCCAGGGCCATCATCTCCTCCGTGGCGGTGAAACGGCCGTTGTTGCGCATAATGCCGCCCACCAGGCCGGTGCCCAGCAGCATGTCGGTGCGCTCCAGCAGCACCACTTCCTCCGCCCCGGCGTTTTTGGCGGCAATGGCGGCGCTGGAACCAGACCAGCCGCCGCCCACGATCACAACCTTCATGGTGACAACCCCTCTCAAATCGTGGAATAATCCATTGTACTATTATAGTATGGCCCGGAATGCCGCCTGTCAATCACAGTCCTCCACACGGCGGCAGGGCGGCAACATAATCCCCTGCGTTTTTTGCCTGACCGTGGTAATGTCGGGACAATTGTGGTTTGCCGCCTGGGTCAGGCGGGTACACTTTGCGTAAACTGTAAAAGGAGAGTGGGTATGGCAAAGGTAAAAAATGTGCTGCAGGCCCTGGACGACCTGACCGGCGGCAGATGCGTCAAAGACCCCACCGACTGGTCCTCCGGCAAGAACCGCTTTGTGGTCACCAAGACCTCCAGCATCCCCGGCAAGAGCTGCACGGAGATTCCCGGCCTGGTGTGGGGCGACCCGGAGATGGAGGTCAGGAAGATTGCCGTGTGCATGACCGTCACCGAGAGCGTCATCGAGCTGACCGCCGCCACCGGCGTCAACGCCATCATCTCCCACCATCCGCGCCTACGGCCAATCCATCGCCGACCAATACCTGCCCCGCTGCCATCCCCATATAAAAAGGAGCGATGCCCCCATGGAAACCATTAAAATCGGCATTTTGGGCTACGGCAATCTGGGCCGGGGCGTGGAGTGCGCCATCGCCCAGAATCCCGATATGAAGCTGGTGGGCGTGTTCACCCGCCGTGACCCCGCCTCCGTGACCATCCGCACCCCCGGCGTGCCCGTGCTGCCGGCGGAGGCGCTGGAAAAGGGGCTGGATATTGACGTGCTGGTGCTCTGCGGCGGCAGCGCCACCGACCTGCCCGCCCAGACCCCCCATTACGCCGCCCTCTATAACGTCATCGACAGCTTTGATAACCACTCCCACATCCCCCAGCACTTTGCCGCGGTGGACGATGCCGCCAGGGCCGCCGGCAAGGTGGCCACCATCTCCACCGGCTGGGACCCGGGCCTGTTCTCTCTGATGCGCTGCGTGGCCGCCAACTCCCTGCCCCAGGGCGAGAATTATACTTTCTGGGGCAAGGGCGTGTCCCAGGGCCACTCCGACGCCATCCGCCGCATCCCCGGCGTGGTGGACGCCCGGCAGTACACCATCCCCGTGGAGCGGGCGCTGGCCCTGGTGCGCAGCGGCGTCAACCCCACCCTTACCACCCGGGAGAAGCACACGCGTGAATGCTTCGTGGTGGCGGAGGAGGGGGCCGACCGTGCCGCCATCGAGCGGGAGATCGTCACCATGCCCGCCTACTTTGCGGACTACGACACCACCGTTCACTTAATCTCCCTGGAAGAGCTGCGCCGTGACCACAGCGGCATCCCCCACGGCGGCTTCGTCATCCGCTCCGGCAAGACCGGGGCTGACGGGGAGAACACGGAGCTGATGGAGTTCCGGCTCCAGCTGGACTCCAACCCGGAGTTCACCGCCAGCGTCATCGCCTCCTACGCCCGGGCCACCTACCGCATGGCCCAAAAGGGTGAGACGGGCTGCAAGACCATCCTGGATATCCCCGTGGCCTACGCCTCCCCCTTGAGCGGCGAGGCGCTGCGCAAGTCCCTGCTGTAATCACCATCCAAAACACCGGGCCGCGGTCACTCCGCCGCCCGGTGTTTTCTCGTCCCCCTTGCCACGGCCGTCCCCGCTGTGGTACACTGGGAAAAACCAAAAAGGAGGCCCGCCATGAAGCTGTTCCAAAAGCGCCGTCCCGCCATCGACTACGACCCCGCCCTGTGGGAGCCCGCCGTCCGCACCAGCATCTGCACCGGCGAGGCGGTGGTGGGCTTCGTAGAGCGCGCCACCGGGAAATTCCGGGAGCTGGAGCTGGCCCGCACGGCGGCGGACATCGACGCTTTCTGCCGCAAAGTCGGCACCGACCCCCAAACGCTGAAGCATATCTATTGACGGAAAAATGAGGAGACCATTATGACGAAAGAGGAAGTCATCGCCTACGCCGTGGAGCGGTTCAGCGCTCAGCCGGAGTATCTCTGGGCCCGCTATCCCGACGCCTTCGTGCTGCGCCACACCGGCAACCGCAAGTGGTTTGCCGTGTCCATGGTGGTGAAGCGTGCTGCCCTGGGCCTCCCCGGCCAGGGGGAGGTGTGGGTGCTGGACGTGAAGTGCGGCCCGCTGCTGCTCGGCGGCTTCCGTGACACCCCCGGCGTCATCCCCGCCTACCACATGAACAAAACCCACTGGCTGGGTGTGCTGCTGGACGGCACCGCCGGAGAGGACACCGTAAAAACCCTGCTGGAAATCAGCTATGACCTGACCGCCGAAAGGAGCGAAACCATGACTGACACCCTCCACACCGTGGCCGTCAACGGCGTCACCCTCCACTACGCCGTGGCAGGGCAGGGGAGACCTGTCATCCTCGTCCACGGCAACGGCGAGAGCCACGCCATGTTCCACCGGGAGATGGCCCAGCTTGCCGCCGCCGGCTACCGGGTCTACGCCCCCGACAGCCGGGGCCACGGCGCCAACGACCCCCTTGGCGAGTACCACTACGCCGATATGGCGGAGGATATGTACCAGTTCATCCGGGCTCTGGGGCTGGAAAAGCCCTGCTTTTACGGCTTCAGCGACGGCGGCATCGTGGGCCTTCTCCTGGCCCTTCGCCACCCGGAGGCCCTGTCCGCCCTGGCCGTCAGCGGCGCCAACCTGACCCCGGAGGGGGTGCAGCCCGACTTCCTGGCGGAGATCCGCGCCGAGAACGACCGCTGCCCCAACCCTCTGGTGACGCTGATGCTCACCGAGCCCCACATCGCCCCGGATGCCCTGGAGCGCATCACCGTGCCCACCCTGGTCACCGCCGGGGAGCACGACCTCATCCGGGAGCAGGAGACCCGCCGCATCGCCGCCCATATCCCCGGCGCCCGGCTGGTCATCGTTCCCGGCCACGACCACGGCAGCTACATTGACGGCAGCGACATCATGGGAAGGCTGCTGCTGGACTTCCTTGCCGCCCTGCCCCTTGACAAGTAACATATAATATGATATATGACAAGTAGGCAGGTGATACCGTGCAGATAACCAGTAAGTTTACCATCGCCGTGCATATCCTCACGGCCATCGATTATTTTCGTGACAGCGCCGTTACCAGCGGCTTTCTGGCTGCCAGCGTGGGGGCCAATGCGGTGATCGTCCGGGGCGTCATGGGGGAGCTGAAGGCCGCCGGGCTGATTGCCGTCAGCCGGGGCCGCACCGGCATCGCCCTGGCCCGGCCCCTGGCGGATATGACGCTCTACGACGTGTACGCCGCCGTGGGCGCCGCCGAGGACAGCCTCTTCCGCTTCCACGACAGCCCCAACCCCCAGTGCCCCGTGGGCCGCAACATCCACGCCGCACTGGATGGCCGTCTCGCCGCCGCGGAGCAGGCCATGGCATCGTCGCTGCGCGCCATGACCGTGGCGGACGTGGCCGCCGACATTCAGAACCGACAGGGGAGGGAAGCCCAATGAACCAAAGCGAACGCCGTCTATTCTTGATTCAGTCGCTGCTGAAAGAGCAGCCCGGCTATCGGGACATCGCCGTACCCCGTGACACGGAGGAGCAAAAGCGGCTTCTCCGCTCGCTGATGAACGTCCGGGAGGCCGCCCCCGTCAGCGCCGATTTTCTGGCCGTCCAGGACGACTATCTCCACGCCGCCATCGCCGAAAAGGGCGTCACCGACCTCCGCGACCTGACGCCTGTCCGGGGCGAACTGTACCTCTGGCAGGGGGACATCACCACCCTGCGGTGCGACGCCATCGTCAACGCCGCCAACGCCGGCATGACCGGCTGCTACCGCCCCTGCCACAACTGCATCGACAACCCGATGCTGAACTGAATCACACACTTTGCGTAAATATCATAC
>CAMKGX010000044.1 GCA_946412355.1 uncultured Clostridia bacterium | reverse complement strand
CTAATAGCCCGAGGGCTTGACCTACAATATGCAGGCAATCTAAGCCTTACTCAAAATGCAGGACGATACATTGTTCGGTTTTCAGGGTGCAATAAGGATTCCATCACAAACCAGCGAAGCGTTTGTGATGGAAAGAGGAGACACAGCGAAGTGAGTGAGACGTGGCGCTCGCGCCGCGGCGAAGGATACGGAGCTTGTGTCGACGACATGCACCATTAGCTCAGTTGGTAGAGCACCTGACTCTTAATCAGGGTGTCCAGGGTTCGAGTCCCTGATGGTGTACCATACCGATCTGCGGCATACGCCGTGTATGCCGCGGGTCGTTGTAGTGAAGAATGGTTGCTACGGCCCGTTGGTCAAGTGGTTAAGACAGAGGCCTCTCACGCCTTTAACATCGGTTCGAATCCGGTACGGGTCACCATTTTTCCCAAGTGAATAGGATTGTTACGCGCAAGCGTTGCAATAGAAGTTGGTGCTGATTAGGGCGAGGGTCCACCCGTTCCCATCCCGAACACGGAAGTTAAGCTCGCTTCTGCCGACAATACTTGGCTGGAGACGGCCCGGAAAGATAGGTAGCGCCAACACGCCTTCTTAGCTCAATGGTAGAGCATGCGGCTGTTAACCGCAGGGCTGTAGGTTCGAGCCCTACAGAAGGCGCCAAGACGGTGTGCCGCCACCATACGGTGGCGGCACATCTTTTCTTTTCTCGGCCAGACCGCCGCATACGGGCCTTTAGCTCAGTTGGTTAGAGCAGACGGCTCATAACCGTCCGGTCCCGGGTTCGAGCCCCCGAAGGCCCACCATCCATATCCGGCTCCGCCCGGTTTTTACATACGGCCCGCCCTGCGCGGCGCCCACATACAGGGGTATAGCTCAGTTGGTAGAGCAGCGGTCTCCAAAACCGCGTGTCGAGAGTTCGAGCCTTTCTGCCCCTGCCAGAACAAGAACACCACCCATTCGGGTGGTGTTCTTGTTCTGGAAATAAAGGGTTACGAGGCTCGAACAGGCCGGTCGGGCGTAGCCCGATGGCAACCATCCGGTGGATGGTTGCCAAGGCCGCGTGCGTGCCGGCGGTGGCAGCCGCCGGGCGAGCCTTTCTGCCCCTGCCATGAAAAAAGCAGCCGAAAGGCTGCTTTTTTCAATGCTGTTTGCTCTTCCGGGCAAATGATGACGCTTCGCTCATGATGTTGCCTTCGGCAATGATGTGTGCCTGCGGGCACATAAGGGCAAACATTACGTCATTGATTGCAAAGCAATCTACATCATTTCGGCATAGCCGATAGAGCATTAGGCGCTTTGCGCCGACATCATTCAATAGGATTGCACCTTTGGTGGGTGAAATCGCTTCGCGGTGAAATCCGACTTCATCGGGTTGAGGGACGGATTTCATTTCACCGTAATCGAGTGCTTCATGGCGGCTCTGCCGCCGCTTCATTAGTGAACGAAGTGAATGTCTTCGTTTTTTTGTTTTCATTTTCGCATGTTAACGAAATAGCAAAAACTTGATTATCTCAGGGCTTTTCTTTTGCAGATCAGAATGATATAATTAGTTCGGCAAGCTGTAATTTGCCGAGCTGTTTTTTAGAGAATACAACGACAAGTTTCGGTTTTTCAAAGTTGACAAGAAAAAGAGGAAGACACATGCAACTAAAAACTCCATGATAGTTGTTAAAGACACCGAAAGATCAGGACGGTAATTTGAAGGTATATTATATGTTAAAAGTTTACTTTTCTGAATATTTGATGCAGAACTGGTCGCTGATGCTTATTCTGTCTGCGTTTGCGATAGCGCTTCATATCACGGTTTTTCTTGATAAGAAAACGATAAGGCGTTTATATATTTTGATTATTGGCGTTTTTTTGCTTTCAATCACTGTTTTTGTTGAGTTTGAATACGCCGCGCCTGCAGAGCATAAGCTCCTACGAAGTGTTTTGATGGCAATTCGCTATAGCGCAACGCCTTTTATCATCGCACAATTGATATATACTCTGGTAAAAAAGCAGACCGGATTTATTTTCACACCTGCGGTTGTCCTTGCGGTGATTGATTTCGCTTCAATAGCCACAGGCGTTGTTTTCAAAATTGAAGAGGATAACAGTTTCTCACGCGGCGCACTCGGTTATCTTCCTTTTGCTCTGACGGGGCTGTATTCCGTTGCCCTGGTTTATTTCCTTATCAGAAGAAGTAACAGGAAGATGATGGAGATCGTTCCCATCCTTTTTTTGAGTTTTGCGTTACTTTCAGGAATGGTATATCCGTTTATTTTCGGAAGCGCTTTTTCCAAAATCTTTTGTTCTACGATTGGCACGGCATTGTTCATAAACTATGTTTTTGAAATCTTACAGCAGACAAAAAAAGATTCCCTGACGGGACTGCTTAACCGGCACGCGTACCAATCGGATATATGCACAAGCCCGGAAGAGATCACAGCACTTTTGTCTATTGATATGAACGGTCTTAAAACCCTGAACGATACGCTGGGACACGCGGCGGGAGATGAAGCGTTGCTCACCCTGGCGTTATGCATTAATAAAGCCCTCAGGAACAGGCAGTATGGCTACAGGATAGGCGGAGATGAGTTCGTTATTATTTGCCGGAAAACTTCTCAGGAAGATGTGAAGAAACTAATAAAACGCATTGAAGATAACGTCGGTGAAACAGAATATAACTGCGCCATAGGTTACGGTTATCGCGCTGTCGGGGAAAAGTCTATAGATGATATGCTCAAAGAGTCGGATATAATGATGTACGCCGCAAAAGAACGCTATTATACGCAAAGCGGAAAATCCAGACGCAAAACATAAATAGACAAAACAGTGAAAAGGGACTATATGAAAGAGTGAGATGTTGTTGGGCGAAAAATTCCGGTTTGTAGTGCCAAGTGCAATCTTTGGGCTATTACGTCTGTTAATCACATGAAAAAAGCAGCCGAAAGGCTGCTTTTTTCAATGATGTTTGCCCCTTGCGGGGCAAGTGAAGTTTGGCTTCGCCAAATGTTGTTTTCTGCGCAAGTGATGTGTGCGCCATTATACCTCCGCTGCAACAGCATGAATGAAGTACGCGTTATCCAGCGTTTCCATAAACAGATGGTCGTATAGAAGCTCATCCAAGTATTTTTCGAATGATTCTTTTTCAAAGAAGTATCATTTTTCCTGTTTGCATCTTGCCAACATTCTACCAAGGCGGTACAATAAAAACAGTAATCATTTGCGGGCTACTTTTGAATGGTGTGCGCTGATGATAATCACCTCAAAAGGGAAGCTGTGTCTACTTTTATGTCATTGTGTATTAACGGACAGGAGCGTATAAAATGAAACGAATCAGGGGGTTGATGCTGCTAATGGCAAGCTGTTTGACGCTGCTTTTCGGCTGCGGCAATCGCGGCAGAGAGACCGTGACCAACCGAAACATCCCCATCGAGGACATCACCGCGTTTTACTTTACCGTCGAGAATGTCAATTTCGACGCCTTTTACCAACGATATCGCTTTTACGCCGACAACGGCGCATACATCTTTGACCACGAAACCCGGGAAAGGCCCGGCGATTACGGCCCCACCACGGAGGCGGACGTCACCGATACCGGGACCATGACCCTGACCGATGAGGAATGGGCCGAATTCCTGGGCTTCTTGCAGGATGGCACGGTCAGCGCCCGGAATGATTCTGCCGACGCGGGCGGCGACGGGCCCTGGACGTTCCTCTATTGGAAGAACGACAAGGCGAAATACCAGGTCTTTTCCTTTCGGGATGACGGGACAAGGCTTCAGTTCGAGGCATTTTGCGCCGCGCTGGCCCAGACGGCGCGATAAGCCGCAGGACACGGTGTGAAGGGGGATAATATGAAGGATTTCAGCCTGCACAGATTGAGCTACAGCCCCGGCTACGGCGACATGCTGGGGCAATACGAAAGCAGCACCCTGCAAAAAACCCCGGACGGCGGCTGGACCCTGGCCTGTACCCGCCGGGAGCGCCACGACCTGCCCAAGGTCACCGCCACCTACGCCGTCGACCACCGGGTGGTGGCGGAGCTGACGACGTTTATAGCGGAAAACAACATCCTCTCCCTGGAAAAACGCCCCCAAAGCAACCTCTTTGTCACCGATTACCACCCCTGGGGCTGGCACATGGACTACGACGCCACCACCTTCGGCAAGCGGGAGCGGAAATACTGGCGCATCGAGGAGCATCAGCGATACTCCACCCGGGATTACAAAATCCTCAACGAACTGCGGGAGCGGTTTGAAGCCCTGCGGGGGGAGAAGATTTCGGAGACCACCGAGGAATAAGTGTCCCGCCGGGCCACAGATCCCGCAGAGCCGCACAGCCCCCTTCGCCTTGCCCCTCCGACCCCGATGTGATACACTATACCAAATCCCACCCCCAAAGGAGACCGCTCCATGAAAAACGGTGAATCCACGTTTGATATTCTCTACCTGCTGTTCGCCATTGTGGCGGGCTGCGTGATGCTGGCCAAGGCCCGCTGCCGCACCGAGAAGCTGATGGGCCTGGCGGCCCTGATCCTGGGCTGCGGCGACGCCTTCCATCTGGTGCCCCGGGTGCTGCACTACTTCATCGACGCCGACTTCACCATGGCCTTGGGCCTGGGCAAGCTGGTGACCTCCCTGACCATGACGGTGTTCTACGTGCTGCTGTTCGCCATCTGGCAGGGCTACTACCGGGAGGCCAAAAGCCGGGGCCTCACCATTCTCATCGTGCTGCTGACGGCCTGCCGCTTCGCCCTGTGCGCCCTGCCCCAGAACGGCTGGCTGCAAAACAGCAGCGACATGACCTGGGGCATCCTACGCAACGTGCCCTTCGTGGTGCTGGGTGGCCTCGTGTGCCTGCTGTACTGCCGCAACCGCCGCCTGGCGCCCCGGTTCGCCCTGGTGTGGGTCTACATCATGCTGTCCTTCCTGTTCTACATCCCCGTGGCGGTGGCCGCAAGCCTCCTGCCCATCCTGGGGATGCTGATGCTGCCCAAAACCGTCTGCTACATTCTCCTCATCGTCACCTTCCTCCAGGCGGTGCTGAAAGACCCCGTCCGGGCGGAGTGAACCAAACCAAAAAAGCACGCCCCGTGGCGTGCTTTTTTCATTGCCGGGAAAGCCCCCTTTACGCCCCCGGGAAAATACGCTATAATCCCCATAGTGAAGAATCCATTATGCCAGGTGAGTGATTGTATGATACCCCTCCGCTACGGTAACACCAATACCTATTATTTCCCCGGCGAAAAGGGCGGCCTGCTGCTGGACACCGACTGGGCCGGTACGCTGAGCGCGTTCTTCCGGGCGCTGAAGCAAAACGGCCTGACCCTGGACCGTGTCTCCCACCTGCTGCTGACCCACTGCCACGGCGACCACATGGGCCTGGCGGGGGAGCTGCAGCGCCGGGGCGTCCGGCTTGTGGTGACGCTGGAGCAGCTGCCCCACCTCCATGACCCGGACCCCATCTTCGCCCGGGACAGCCGCCTCGATTACCTCCCGGCGGATGAGACGGCGGCGGAGGTCATCACCTGGGCCGACAGCCGGGCCTACCTTGCCGCCCTGGGCATCGCCGGGGAGATCATCCCCACCCCCAGCCACAGCGCTGACAGCGTCTCTCTGGTGCTGGATAACGGCGATTGCTTCGTGGGCGACCTGGAGCCCCTGTCCTACCTGGCGGCCTATGAGGGCAGCAACCCCGCCCTGGCCGCCGACTGGCAGGCCATCCTGGCCCGCCATCCCCGCACCGTTTACCACGCCCACGCCAACGCCAAAACGCTGTAAGGAGGCGCCTATGGAAAAGCAAAAAATCTACATCGCCGCGCCCCTCTTTTGCGAGGGGGAGCGGGCCTTCAACCTGCGCATCGACGAGATCCTCCGCCAGTGCGGCCACGAGACCTTCCTCCCCCAGCGGGACGGCGGCTGCGTGGCAGACCTGCCCGACACCATTGACGGCCTGCCCAAGCGGCATTATTTATTCAAGCTGGACTGCGCCCACATGGACTGGTGCGACACGGTGCTGTTCGTCTTCGACGGCCGGGTGCCCGACGAGGGGGCCTGCTTCGAGCTGGGCTACTGCTACGCCAAGAGCAAGCGCTGCATCGGCTACAAGACCGACGTGCGCAGCTTCATCGACGGCTTCGACAACGTGATGCTCCACGGCGCGCCGGAGACGGTGCTGCACAATGAGGAGGAGCTGCGGGCCTTCTTCGGCTGAGGAGAGAAAGGAAGGATTGCCATGAATAAAAAGGAAACGAAAGAAGCCCCGGAAAAGCGGGAGAAAAACGAGGATAAAAAGGGCGGCTCCGGCCTGGCCCTGGGTATGGCTCTGGGCATGGTGATCGGCGCAGCCATCGGCGGCGCCACCGGGAATATCGCCCTGTGGCTGCCGGTGGGCATGTGCCTGGGCATGAGCTACGGCCTGCTGTTCCGCAGCGGCGAGGATGAAGAGGACGAGGAGGGCGCCGATGCCCCGGCGGAGGACGCCCACAGCGCCGACGCCCCGGAGGACAGGGCGGAATGACCGCCGTCTATCACCTCCCCGGCCTGTTTGAGTTTTATGACCTCTACCGGGTCTTTCTGCCCCTGTACCGGCAGCACCGGGACTGGTTTTACCCCTGGTGCGACATCGGCTCCCTCTACGGCGCCCCCGCCGACTGCCTGTGGGGCGGCGGCCGGGTGGGCGATGGGGAGGACCGGCCCCAAGAGGTGGCGGCCCTGCTGGCAGAATACGGCGTCTCCGCCCGGCTGACGTTCAGCAATTCCCTGCTGCGGGAGGAGCACCTCTCCGACCCCCGGTGCAACGCCCTGTGCGAGGCGTTTGCCCAGAGCGGCGTAGAAACCGGCGTCATCCTCACCTCGGACCTGCTGCTGGCCTATCTCCGGGAGCAATACCCCGCCTTTTACTTCGTCTCCTCCACCACCAAGGTACTGACGGACTTCGCCCAACTGGAACAGGAGCTGCGCCGGGAGGACTTCCGCTTCGTGGTGCCGGATTTCCGGCTGAACAAGGATTTCGCCCGCCTAAACGCCCTCCCCGACGCGCTGAAACAAAAGGTGGAATTTCTCTGCAACGAGTGCTGCCACCCGGAGTGTACCCGGCGCCGGGCCTGCTACGAGGCGGTCAGCCGCCAAAGCCTGGGCCGGGACGCCGACCACGTCTGCCCCTGGGCAGGGGAGGGGGGCTACCGCTTCTCCGCCGCCATGGAGCGCCCCACCTTCGTCGGCATCGACGACATCCAAAACGTGTACCTGCCCGCTGGCTTCCGCCACTTCAAAATCGAGGGCCGCAGCCTGGGCAGCGCGGTGGTGCTGGAATTCCTCCTGTATTACCTGACCCGGCCGGAATGCCAGTTAAAGGTCCGGGAGGCGATCTACCTGGACAGTTCACTGGATTTGTTCTAAAAAAATCGGCCACCGCCGTGTCCGCCGTAGGGGCGCTTCATGAAGCGCCCGCGACCCGGCACCGACCACCGCCAAGGCCGGTTGGATGGTACACGGCCTCCACCCGCACCGTAGGGCGCGACGACCTCGGCGCGCCGTACCCGGTGGCAGGTCAGATAAAAGGCGCGTTGGTTGCGCATAGGCGCCGATTCTGTCTGTAGGGGCGGGGCTCTGCTCCGCCCATTTTTGTTCACCGTCGGTTTTCCGGGCGGAGCAGCGCCAGCGACACCCTGCGAAGAATGAGCAGTCGGTGGAGCCAGTGCCCTTGGGGTAAGCCCCGCCCCAACGAACGACATCGTAACGCTTCACAACCAACGAAGCCAGTTATGATAACCATCGCCGTTACGGCGCGCCGGGTCGTCGCGTCCTACGGAGAGACCGACCCCGACTGCCATTCCATCTGGCCTGTCAGTTTTACTGCCGTGCTGGCGGGACACATAGGTCCCGCCCTACGGAAGGACGCCCCCCATTACCAGGGTAACGCCTACCGCCCCGGGTGGGTGGATGGTACACAGCATCCACCCTCACCGTAGGGGCCGACGCCCTCGGCGGCCCGTAGCTAAGGCAGCGACCACCGCCAAGGCCAGTTGGATGGTACACGGCCTCCATCCGCACCGTAGGGCGCGACGACCTCGGCGCGCCGTACCCGGTGGCAGGTCAGATAAATGGTGCGTTGGTTGCGCATGGGTGCCGATTCTGTCTGTAGGGGCGGGGCTCTGCTCCGCCCTTTTTGTTCGCTGCCGGGTTTCCGGGCGGAGCAGCGCCAGCGACACCCTGCGAAGAATGAGCAGTTGGTGGAGCCAGTGCCCTTGGGGTAAGCCCCGCCCCTACGAAATCATACCCCCATTGCCCTATAGAATAATTAAAAAAGGGAACTGCCGACACCTGCCGGCAGTTCCCTTCCATCATCATAATCCCATTTTCACAGCCGCCCCTGCAGCCGTTTCAATAAAAACTGTGCCGTCAGCCCGGTGAATAATCCCGTCACGATGCCGCTGAGCAGCAGCACCGGGAGATACACCGCCACCGCCCAGGAGCGGTACACCGCCAGGCAGACCGCCATCTGCCCCAGGTTGTGACACATGGCCCCCAGGATGCCGCACACCCATAGCTGCTGCTCGGTCAGGATTTTCCGCAGCGCCGCCATGGCCGCCCAGCAGAGAAGCCCCCCCGCCAGGGAGAACCACAGCGCCATCACCGACCCGGCAAACACGCTGCCCAGCACCACCCTGGTCAGCAGCACCAGCAGCGTGTCCCTGGGCCCGAAGCGGAACATGGCGTACACCGTCACGATGTTGGCAAGCCCCAGCTTCACCCCCGGAATGGGCACCGGGGCGGGGATCTGGGCCTCCACCACGAATAGTATCAGGGCCACCGCCGTCAGCAGGGCCAGCTTTGTCAGCCGTTTCACGTCCATATCGTCACCGTGTGGCCCCGTCGGCGGCAGCCCCGCTGCGCACCGAGATCACCAGCCCGTGGGGCATGCACACGATGGGCATGGCCTGGTCGCTGAGCCACCCCTGCTGCACGCAGATGCCGTCGGGGCAGTCCGCCTCCGCCACGCAGATGCGGCCCGGCTCCACCAGAATGGTATTGTGGCCCCCCTCGGTCTCCACCTCAATGATATAGCTCTCCTTCACCCGGGTCAGGTCGATGACCTGCTGCACCTGCCCGCCGTAATAGACCTCCACCACTGTGTCATTCTCCCGGCGGTACAGCACATAGAGGGACGCCACCGCCAGCACCACCGCCAAAAGGGCGATGATTTTGGCCCATGTCTTATTCTGCACGGCGCGATCCCTCCTTTGTTTCAAAATGAACTCAATCCTCTTTGGGGAAAATCCCGTTGGCCTGGCAGAACTCCCGGAACAGCGCCGCCCCCAGGGCCACCGTCTCCAGGCACCGGGTGCCGTCATCCCGGAAGTACTCCGCCTTCAAGGCGGCGCAGTCGGTGTGGCCCAGAGCGGTGGCAAAGGCGTCCACATAGTCGGCGCACAGCTCCCCGAAGCCCTCGGTGGCGTGGGCCCGGCCCTCCACCTTCAGCCGCCCCAGGGCGGCCATGGCGCCGCACAGCGCCCCGCAGGTGATGCCGCAGCCGCACCCGCCGCCGAAGCCGCTGACCAGCGTGTAGTCCTCCTCCCGCAGCCCCAGGCGGTATACGTCGTTCAAATACCGCAGCGTGGCCTCGGCGCAGTTGCCGTCGTCCGTCAGGTAGTATTTCCGCAGCGCCTCTTCCATGGGCTCCGCCTCCTTTACGGTACAGGTACGTCCATTATACCCGTTGCCGCGCCGTTGTGCAAGTCACTTTCCCGTCCTTTACAAATCCGCCCTTTCGCGGTACAATACTTGGTTGTAAGCTCGTCGAAACAGGGTACTTTGGACGGCCCTTCATCCACCGCCATCCCCCGGATTTCGGCACATCATAAGAGAGGAGAATCACCATGTCCAGCTTTGAAAACCTGCGCATTGTGGACAATTTCTACCAGACGTCCCTGTATTTCCCCATGCCCACCGTGGTCATCAGCACCCTGTGCGAGGATGGCTCCACCACCCTGGGCCCCTACTCCCTGTGCCAGCCCTACTATGTGGCCGGCAAGGGCTATTATGCCATGCTGCTGTGCTGCCGCAATTCCTCCAACACCGCCCAGAACATCCTGCGCAACGGCAAGTGCGCCATCAACTTTGTGGACGATAAGCCCGCCACCTTCAAGGAGTGCGTCAAGCTGTCCTGGCCTGGCGACAAGCCCGAGGACAAGATGCCCAAATGCAACTTCCGCCTGGAAAAGAGCCAGATCGAGGAGGAGAGCGGCGAGCAGCGCCCCCAGGTGCTGACCGACGCCATCCAGGTCATCGAGTGCACCTGGGTCCGCGAGCTGGACGGCGCCCAGGACGACAAGCCCGGCGTGCTGGACGGCTACCAGCCCCCCTATCACGACTTCAACGGCATCACCTCCCAGTTCGGCGCCCACTTCATCCTGCGGGTGGACCGGATTTTGATGAAGAAAAAGTACAGCGACGCCATCATCAACGGCGTCCGCTCCCGCGACTTCCCGCCCCTGCCGGTGGACTACGGCTACCGTGACAGCAAGAATTTCTGGTTCCACCGCCACCGCCGTATGCTGGCGGAGCTGCTGCCCATCCGCAAGGCCAGCCTGGCGTCCGTCCGCTACGCCGCCGACCGCATCGACGACAAGGTGAAGTTCACCGACGACGCCCTGGAGACCATCCTCAACGTGCCCCGTGTGTTCCTGCCGGTGGTGCTGAAGGGCTGCGTGGCCTGGGCCAAGGAGAACGGCGTGGAGCTCATCAACGCCCAGCACATGCAGATCATCAACGATAAGCGGGCCAAAGAGAAGAACAAGAAGTGAGGCGTGGGCCAGGCCATGATGCTGCTGGGCGCGTTGAGCCTCCACCGGGCCGGATTGCGCAACATGCAATAATTATCAAAAAGGAGTACGTTTTCCCTATGGTTTTCCCTGTTACCTTCTGGCTGCTGCTGGCAGCCGCGCTGGTCATCAGCGCCATCGGCTTTAAGAATTACGTCTGGTTCATCTCCCTGGGCTACGGCTTCTCCATCGCCGGCGAGGGCCTTTTGATGCTCATTCTCTTCCGCCAGGGCCTGGGCTGGGCCGCGGCGCTGTGCTGCCTTATCTTCATCGCCTACGGCTGCCGCCTGGGCGGGTATCTTGCCTACCGTGAGATGAAAAGCAGCTCTTATAAAAAGAACATGACCGGCGAGATCAAGGACGGCAACACCGTCCCCTTCGGCGTGAAGCTCGCCATCTGGGTCACCTGCGCCCTGCTGTACGTGCTGGAGGTGCTGCCGGTGTTCTATCGCCTGTCTAATGGCGCCGGCGCCAACACCTGGTTCTATGTGGGCATGGTGGTGATGGTGCTGGGCATCGCCCTGGAGTCCGCCGCCGATTGGCAGAAAAACCGTGCCAAAAAGGTGAATCCCCGCCGCTTTGTGGACACCGGGCTCTACCGCCTGGTGCGCTGCCCCAACTACCTGGGTGAGATGCTGTTCTGGACCGGCGTGGTCATCAGCGGCATCGGCGGCGTCCACGGCGCGGGCCAGTGGGTGCTGTCCCTGCTGGGCTACGCGGGCATCATCTTCGTCATGTTCAGCGGCGCCCGCCGCTTGGAGCTGCGCCAGACCAAGAACTACGGCGCCGACCCGGAGTACCAGGCCTACGTGAAGAAGGTGCCCATCCTGGTGCCCTTCATCCCCCTGTACAGCGTGGCCAAGTACAAGTGGCTGGTAGCCTAAAATGTTGGATAATACATAAAAACAAGCCGGGAGACCGAAAAAACGGTTCTCCCAGCTTTCCTTATACAACAATCACAATGCCCCGCAGGGGCAAATCATGTGCCGCAGGCACAATTCATGCCGCCAGGCAATTCATGCGCGCAGCGCCATTCATTCCCCGGTAAACCACACCGGCAGCCCCTCCCACGGGCAGGGGACGGTGACGGTCTCCCCGCCGGGGTACGCCGCCCCCTGGCCCCGCAGCCGCCAGCGCTCCGCCGTGGTGGGCAGGGTGACGGTGACGCTGTCCGCCCCTTGGTCAAATACCGGGCAGGCCAGAATATCGTCGCCGCAGAAGAAGCAGTCGCTGTCGCAGTCGTACCCCGGCTGCCGCAGGAACACCGGGTAGATCAGCGGGTCGTGGCTCCGGCGGCTGCGCTCCATCTGGCGGTGGAGGTAGGGCGCAAGAGTCTCCCGCAACGCGAAGATCTGCCGCACCGCGTCCATCTTTTCCGGGTACAGCCAGGGCATGGTGGACGGCGCCCCCGGCTTCCAGGAGTGGAGCACGAACCGGGGCAGAAACACGCCGTATTGCAGCCACCGGAAGAACAGTTCCTCGTCGGGCTTCGGCCCGGCAAAGCCGCCGATATCCGGCCCGAAGAAGTAGAAGCCCGACAGGGACATGGTCATGGCCTGGTAGTGGTTATACCGCAGCTCCCGGAAGGCGGTGTAGTTGTCCCCCGTCCAGGTGGTGGCTACCCGGGTTGTGCCCGCCATGCCGCACCGCGACACGTTGCAGGGCTCGGCAATGCCCGCCTCCCGGCAGGCCTCCCGGCTGGCCCGGGCCATGAGATAGGCAAACAGCGGCCGTATCCGCTTCGCGGGCAGGGGCTGGCCAAACCCACAGGCCATCACGTCCTCGTCCCACACGTCGTACTCGTTGTTGTCGTTCCAGATGTGGCGGTAGCCCCGGTCAAGCAGCTCCCGCCGCACCTGCCTTTTCCAGAAGTCGTAGGCCGCCGGGTTGGTGAAGTCCAGATAGCTGGCCATGCCGCCCCAGAAGGGGAACAGCGCCGGCCGCCCGTCGCCGTAATGGAGGAACAGCCCCTCCGCCGCCATCTGGTCATACAGGGGATGGTCCGTCAAAAAGGCGGGCTTCACGTTGGGCAAAAGCTCCATGCCATGCTGCCGGAAATGGTCCGCCAGCCCCTCCGGGGAGGGGATTTTGTCCCGGTTCCAGTGGAACACGCACCGCTTGTCGCCGATCTGGGTGTAGCCGCTGGAGAGGTAGAAGCCCCGGGCGGTGACGCCCTCCTTTTCGCATTTCGCCACAAAGCCCCGCAGGCGGGCGTCGGCGTCGGGGGCGTCGGTGTATTCCATGGTGCTGCCGCAGTAGGAAAATGCCCACACCGGCACCGGCGCCATCTCGCCGCACAGGGCGGAAAACCGCCTTACGATCTCCGCCGTGGTGCCCAGAATGAGGTAGAGCACCATGTTCTCCTCCTCGTAGCCCACGGACTTGAAGGGCTGGAAATAGTTGTCGTGCTCCCGGCCCAGGTCCACCCGGCCGCTGCTGTACGTGTCATAGTAGGCGCCGTAGCTGCCGCCGCCGTTTTCGCAGATGAAAAAGGGCACGTGCTTATACAGGGGGTCGCTGCTCTCCGCCTGAAAGCCCATGGCGTCGCCGCAGCCCAGGGCGAAGCTGTCTCCCGCCTTGTTCACCCGTCCGCACTTGTCCCCCAGGCCGAAGATGCGCTCCCCCTCCTCCCGGCGGGTGTAGTGCACGGTGCCCCGGCCCAGCTCGCCGTCAAAATTGTAGGCAAGGCCGTCCCGGTCCTGGTATAAAATGCCCCTTTCCGTCCGCCCGGTGATGCGGAAATTCCGCTTCTCCACGGTGAAATCCACCCCGTCCAGCGTAAAGGACAGGTTACTGTCCGTCTCCGCCACGGCGGGGGCGGCAAGGGTAAAGCCCGACCTGGACAGCTTATCCCGCCCCTCCCGGGGGCAGTCGGGCTCCCCGGGGCACACGCTCCAGGTGGGCACCGTGGGCAGACCCTGCCGCAGCAGGGCGACGCGGAGGATGTGGTCAAAAAAGTCCAACCGCATGGTCACGCCGTCGCAGCCGTACTCCCGGCAGTGGGGCGTGGCGCTAAGCAGGGTAAAATCGTGCTGAAATTTCATGCCTTCGGCTCTCCTTTGGTGAGAAAATGGCGGGTCATTTTAAGGTAGTCCGGCCGCCCCATGGCGGTGCCCGCCGGGGCAATGCACAGGGCGCATTTCCCCCGCCCCGCCTTGTCCCACCGGGGCAGACCGGGGCCGTTGGGGTCGCCGCAGCGGGCGAAATGGGCGATGTAGTCCGCCAGTTGCCCCGCCGCCTCGTAGTCCCGCCCGCCGTAGGGCCGCCAGCAGCGGCCCAGGGTCTCAAACACATAGTAGAGGTCGGCGGAGTGGAAGGCGCCGTTGTCGTCCCCCGGGGCGGGGATGTCGAAATAGTATAGATACCCGCCTGTCTGCCTTGCGAAGCGGGTGCCGATATGGGCCATAATGGGGGCGTACATGTCCCCGGCGGTGCAGCCCACCATGTAGTCCACGGGCAGGGGCCGGGCCATCAGCCTGTCCACCGTGTCCGGCAGCAGCACGCCGTCCACCACCGGCATATTGTGGTAGGTGTTGTCCTTCCGCCGCTGCTTCATGGTCTCCACCGCGTCAAACAGGGCGTCCAACGGCGCCTGCCGCAGCTCGTCCAGGGTGCCGCAGCCCGCCAGGGCCATGAACTCCTCCCAGTAGCCGTGGGTGTCCTCCGCCCGGCGGGGCAGGGCGAAGCGGGGGAACAGCCCCGCCCCGCTCATCATAATAGCCCGGCGGAACAGCCCCCGGTTTGCCCCATTGAGACACAGATACTGCACCGAGATGGCCCCGGCGCTCTGGCCCATAACGGTGATGTTGTCGCCGTCGCCGCCGAAGTCGGCAATGTGGGCCTTCACCCACCGAATGGCGGTGAGCTGGTCGTCCAGGCCGAAGTTGCCGTCCCGGCCGTATTTTGCCTGTATCTCCCGGTGGGTCAGGTAGCCCAGCACCCCCACCCGGTAGTTGGCAAACACGGTGACGATGCCCCGCCCCGCCAGGGCCCCGCCGTCAAAGGGCCGCTCGCAGTTCATCCCCGAGTCGAACCCGCCCCCGTGGAAGAACACCACCACCGGGCAGCCGGCGGCGCCATGGGGCGTGTATATGTTCACGTTGAGGCAGTCCTCGTCGTAGGTAAAGGTCAGCCCCTCCCGGAATTCCTTCTTGAAAAATCGCCTTGTGGGATGCTCCAAATGCTCGTGCCACGCCCGGTTCTGGGGGCAGCTTGGGCCGAACCGGGTGGCGTCCAGCGTGCCCTCCCAGTGCTCCACCTGCTCTGCGTAGCCAAACCGCTCCGCCCTGCCGTAGGGCACGCCCAGGAAGGCCCGGCAGTCCTGCCGCGCCAGCCCCCGCACGTCGCCGCACCCGGTGTGCAGCGTGATATTCTCCTCCATAAGCCCGTCCTCCCCGGCCCCAAGGCCCGTTTTTTCCATTATAGCCCCAAACGCGCCGCCCCGCAAGGCGCTCCTCCCGCCCCGGCCCAAAAATGGCGCTCCCCAGGGGAAAAATCTTGCAATAGCGCCCCCGATATACTATAATCATTCTGTATGAAAATGTCGGGAAGTCCGGCAAACCGCCGCTTGCGGCGGGGAGAAGGAGGAAATCATCACATGAAGCACACGATGAAGAAGCTGACAGCTCTGCTGCTGGCGCTGGTCATGGTGCTGTCCATGACCACGGTGACCACCGTCGGCTCCGAGATCGACAGCGGCAATTCCAGCAGTTCCGACATCGTCAAGTACCTGGATGAAAACGGCGTCGAGCAGACCCAGGGAGATTACACCACCGTGACCGACAAAACCGTTAAGTTTGACACGGGCTGGTATGTTGTCAGCGCTAATGCCACCATCAGCAAGCTCATTACCGCTGATGGCGATGTCAACCTGATTCTCTGCGACGGCGCAACGCTGACTGCTTCTGCGGGCATCGCTGTTCCCTCCGACAAAAGCCTGACCATCTACGCCCAGAGCACCGGTGATTCCGCCGGCGCTTTGATTGCCACCGGCGCTGCTAATTACTCCGGCATTGGCGGCATCCAAAGCAAAAATGTGGGCACCATCACCATCAATGGCGGCAGCATCACCGCCACCGGCGGCAAAAAGGCAGACAACAAGGTCGGCACCGGCGCTGGCATCGGCGGCAATGGCAGTACAGTCGTTATCAATAGCGGCGTCGTGAACGCCACCGGCGGCATCGGCGCCGGCATCGGCGGCAATAGCAGTACAGTCGTTATCAATGGCGGCGTCGTGAACGCCACCGGCGGCGCAGGCAGAGCCGACTATGTTGGCGCAGGTATTGGCGCCAGTGAAAAGAACACGGGGCACAGTGTCACCATCAATGGCGGCACCGTTACCGCCGCCGGCGGTAAGCAGAGCGCGGGTATCGGCGGCGCAGGTAACACCGGTGTTGCCGGTACCATCAGCATCACCGGCGGTACCATCGTTGCTGTCGGCGGCAGCGACGGCGCCGGTATCGGCTCCGGCTTCTATCCCAGCAAAACGGATACCGGCAGCGTCTCCATTACAGGCGGTACTGTGACGGCGATTGCCGGTGCCAACACCGCGAATCATGTCGTTTCTCCCACCGAGGCCATTGGTAAGGGCTCCATTACAGGCAATGATGAGCGTACTGTTTCCGTCACCCTGGGCGAGGGCGTGACCGTCAAGGCCGGCGCCAGCGCCACTGACAACGCCGATGTGACCGATTTCGCCACCAACCACGCTTACGCTTGGGCACAGACCTACAAGCCCGAGAGGCTGGCCATCCATCCCACCCTCACGCTCCAGGGCTGGACCTACGGCAGCACCGCCAACACCCCCGTTCTGGCGGACAACCCCAGCGACGGTGCCGTTACCTATCAGTATAAGGCCAAGGGTTCCAACGACAGCGCCTACGCCGCCGCCACCCCCACCGACGCCGGCACCTACGTGGTGAAGGCCACCGTGGCCGAAACCAAGGACTATGAGGCCGGCGAGGCCACCGCGGAGTTCACCATCAATAAGGCCGCCCTCACCGTCACCGCCGACGCCAAGACCAAGAAGTATGACGAGGCCGACCCTGCCCTGACCTATACCGCTGAGGGCTTCATCACCGGCGAGGACGCCGCCGTTCTCACCGGCGCCCTGAGCCGCGCCACCGGCACCGACGTGGGCACCTACGCCATCGAGCAGGGCACCCTGTCCGCCAAGAACTACACCATCACCTTCGTGGGCGCCAACCTGACCATCGAGCGGGCCGAGATCGGCCCCACCGTCACCCTGGAGAATTGGACCTACGGTGAAACCGCCAATACCCCCGCTCTCTCCGAGAACCCCGGCAACGGCGCCGTGACCTACACCTACGCCGTCAAGGGCAGCAACGAGTACAAGGTCGCCACCCCCACCGACGCCGGCAACTATGTGGTGAAGGCCGTCGTGGCCCAGACCAAGAACTATCTCGGCATCGTGGCCACCCACGACTTCACCATCAATAAGTCCACCCTCACCCTGTCCCTGGAGGGCTGGACCTACGGCGACCAGGCCAAGACCCCCGTCCTCTCCAGCAACGTGGACAACAGCCCCGTGACCTACACCTACGCCGTCAAGGGCAGCGACGAATACACCGCCGCCACCCCCACCGACGCCGGCACCTACGTGGTGAAGGCCACCGTGGCGGAAAATCCCAACTATGAGAGCAACACCGCCACCGCCGAGTTCACCATCGCCCCCAAGGCCCTCACCGTCACCGCCGAGGCCAAGACCATCACTTACGGCGAGGACGACCCCGAACTGACCTACAAATATGACGGCCTGGTAGAGGGCGACAGCTTCACCGGCGACCTCACCCGCGCCGCCGGCACCGACGCCGGCACCTACGCCATCACCCAGGGCGACCTGACCGCCGGCAGCAACTACACCATCAAATTCACCGGCGCCAACTTCGTGATCAACCCCAAGGCCCTCACCGTTAAGGCCGAGGCCAAGACCATCACCTACGGCGAGGCCGACCCCGAGTTGACCTACACCTATGAAGGCCTGCTGGAGAAAGACAGCATCACCGGCGCCCTCACCCGCGCCACCGGCACCGACGCCGGCACCTACGCCATCACCCAGGGCACCCTGACC
>CAMKGX010000043.1 GCA_946412355.1 uncultured Clostridia bacterium | reverse complement strand
GAAAAAAGCCCGGCTGGTGTGCCGGACTTCCAACCAAATTTATTGTAATAGGAGGGCACATAGATGAGAATAGATGAAAAATGGATCAGATCTCATTTGCCGCAGGAGCTGGCGGGCCAGCCAATTGACTTCTTCCGCTGCCAATACCTGGATGGCCTGACGGTGATGCAGGAGGGTGAGCGCGGCGGAGATGACGTAGTCGTTTACCGTGCGAAAGACGAAGAAGACCTGAAATACTGGCAGCTTGAGCATGTTTGCCGTTTCATAAAAGAACCCGACCCGCCTGCGCGGAAGACCTGGCGCTATTACAGGCATCATGCTGAAGACGGCAAATGGTTCTATACAGAGCACAGGAACTACGATTATAACGCCATTGAAGACGCGCGGCTTTACGGATTTGAGTGTTTTCTTCGCATTCTTCACTACGGCTTTCCGCGTGGTCGCTGGGAAAGAAAAGTGCAGGAGCACATCAGTCTGATGAACTACTGGTATAGAGAACCGCACTGGGATTATGACCGTAATCAACTCCGCTTCATCGAGATAAGCGATGCCAAAGAACATGACGGCGACGGTATCGAAGAGCCGAGACAGGGTTCTGTTATCAAAATAACGGATTAGATACACTCCGGTTGGCAGAGTGGAAGCCCGAAGAATCAATATCCCGACGAAATCGGGATTTGCAGAGGAATAGTATCATGCTAAAATACAGTGAACAGGATCTGAAATACGCGGCAGAATTCCGGGAGGAGATTCACAAGGAAGCTCTGGCGATCGTTCGGAAAACGCGCCCCAACGTCACAGAGGTGGTGGACCGTCATCCGGTTGAGGACTATTTTCAGGAGAATTGGGAATATCCCGGGAAATGGTATACCATCGTGGCGATCCCTTACGGCTGCAAAAGCCGCAAGGCGCTGGTGGATCAGATTGTCCGAGATACGCTGACCGATTTGGAGCACGGTCGCTACGTCAGGCTGGCTCTGTTGAACGGACAACGGAAAGAGGAAGAATACTTCCGTCTGACCGCCGGACCCAAAGCGCAGGATCAGGATGACGATCCATTCTACACACTGCTCTCCGAATACCTCGATCTGGCCGTGGACTACGTCATCGTTAAGGGTGAACGGTATTGCGGCTATGAATCGCACCGCAAGGCATTGAAAACCGCTTTTGGCAGACTCGACGGGGAATGGAACGGCGATTCTGACCAAGCCGTGGGCAAAAGCGTTGCCACAGAAGAAATGTTTTCGTCAAACTACCAAGACGGAAAACTGAACTATCGAAAAGCATTTCTGTATCCGCCGCACCAAAACGGCTATACCGGCAAGGATTTTGTGCGCGTGAACGCGACGCTGTTTCCGAACGGGACGGATCAGCTTGAAGTATATGAGTGGACGACCGACTGGTCTGACTATTTCGACGAGGGTCACGAATGGTGGGGCGCGCTGTGTCTGACGGTTTACGACAAATCGCTTGATCGTTTTGTCGTGATCATGGCGTCTGCAACCGATTGAAGAAGGAGAAGTTAAGAAACCTCCTGTGTCGGTGGGATGATTGAATGATAGCAACTACTTCAACCAATTTCAAGGAAACGCGCAAAAAACCGGGTGGATGTAACGTAAAACCCGTTACATCCACCCGGTCTGGCACGTTGCACCAAAAAAGAGTTTGCTTTTTGTGTTATCGAGGGCGTTTTCTCATTCATAAACCAGAAGTCAAGAGGATGACTCCCGGTTTATTTCATTTTTTGAGATAGTCGATATCATGATATCAGGCTGCCGTTTTTTGCTTGCTTTACAAAGATGCCGCCAATTGCCTGACCGCCGCTAAGCAGTCCTTGTCGTGATTGGTGATGATCCCCATATCTTCCAATCCAAGATAACCAAGAAAATCACCATCATAAGAAAATTTGGCGCCATCATACATGTCCGGATCACCAGAACTCAGGAACATGGCAACTTTCCTAAGCGTTTCCGGCGCTTTGGGGTAAAGCGCGGAATAAAAACGATCGACTGCGCATTTCAGCTGCCCGCTGATACCGTGATAGTAGATCGGCGAGGCAAGCACCAACATCTGAGTATCCTTCAGCGCAGCATAGATCTCCTGCATGTCGTCCTTTTGAACACATACGCCGTGCCCTTTCCCATGGCAATATTCACAGGCAAGGCAGCCCTTGATGTTCTTTCGGCACACATTGATTACCGCCACGTCATGTCCTGCGCTTTCAGCAGCTTCCCGAAACACAGCGACCATTTTCGCTGTATCGCCCTGCGGGCGCGGGCTCCCGTTCAATACAAGAATCTTCATGCTTCCCTCCTGCCGTTCATTTATTCGTAAGAGATTGTGACTGTAGCATTACCGTTCCCGAGAAGATCTGCCATCTGGGCGGCAGTTTGGTCGGCTGCCTTTCCGAGCCGCGTATACGCCCAGGAATTGGACCCGTAGAAGATCACGATTTGGCTGCTTGCATATAGGACAATGTCTCCGGCAGAGGTTGTTGTCTGGACGTCGTTGCTGGGAAGGCGGCTGCCAAGAGAACCCACCTGCTCAAACCCTCCGTACATGGACATCTGGACCGTTATGGGATTCTCTTCGGTCAGTCCCATCAGAGCCTCGACGGATTCATTGTTCTCCCAGGTCACAGCGATCTCTTTTTCATTAATATAAAGGTGCAGTGCTTTTTCCACGATTTCCTCCGATGTCATGATTACTTCCGTCTCCTTCCTATCTGGGAACGAGCTTTCCGCTGCTTCGACCTGGGTTTCTTCAGAAGGACTGTCTTCCTTTGCTTCTTCAGAAAGCACAGCTTCTTCAGACGACGTGGCTTCTTCAGACGGCATAGTGGAACCGGTTTCGTGATCAGTCACCGGATGACTGACGGTCTGCTCTGAAGCTGCCGCGCGGTTTTCTGCAGGGGGAACCGCAGCAGGGCTCGTTCCACAGGCAGTAAGACTCAGGATCATTCCCAGTGCCAGGGCCAGTATTTTCTTATGTGTCATCATGACCAGCCTTACTTAAGGTATTCGGTAAAGAAACTCTGCAGCTTATCAAAGGGGATCGCGCCCTTGCCGCCGCCGTCATAAAGGTCGGTATGGGAAGCACCGGGGATGATGAGCAGTTCCTTGTTTTCGGTGTACTTGCTGTCCTTCACCATGTCAGCATAGGCGTCCCTGCCAAAGTAGCAGGAATGGGCCGCATCGCCGTGCATCACCAAAACCGCAGAGCGGATTTCATTGGAATACTGCAGGATCGGCTGATTGATAAAGCTCTCGCAGCCGATCACATTCCAGCCGCCGTTGGAGTTGAGGGAACGGGGATGATAGCCGCGACCTGTCTTGTAATAGTCGTAGTAATCCTTCACAAAATACGGCGCGTCCTCCGGCAGCGGATCGACGACACCGCCGCCCAGCTTGTATTCGCCGCTTTTCAGGTCTTCCAGACGCTGCGCGCACATAGCGGCTCTCTTCTGATAGCGGGGTTCCTCGCTGTCCTCAGAATCGAAGTATCCCTTGGCGTTGACACGGGTCATGTCATACATGGTGGAGGCCACCGTCGCCTTGATGCGGGTGTCCAGCACCGCGGTATTCAGCGCCAGACCGCCCCAGCCGCAAATGCCGATGATACCGATCCGATTCGGATCGACCTTGTCACACAGGGAGAGGAAATCCACCGCCGCCATGAAATCCTCCGTGTTGATATCCGGGGAAGCCATGTAGCGCACGTTCCCGCCGCTCTCACCGGTGAAGGAGGGGTCAAAGGCAAGGGTCAGAAAGCCGCGCTCCGCCATCGTCTGGGCATACAGCCCGGAGCACTGCTCCTTGACGGCGCCGAAGGGGCCGCAGACCGCGATGGCCGGGAGCTTTCCCTCTGCGCCCTTGGGAACGTACAGATCCGCTGCCAGCGTGATGCCGTAGCGATTGATAAAAGTGACCTTGCTGTGATCCACCCTGTCGCTTTTGGGAAAGGTCTTGTCCCATTCTTTTGTCAATGTAAGTTCTGCCGGTTTCATCATGATTCAACCTTCCTTTCGGTGATTATGATTCTTTGTTTGTCTGATCAGATAATCCATCCGATCAATTTTCCTCTGGCACTGGTGCATATCCTCCACCATATTGCAGCGCCACAGCTTCAGGAATCTGACAAGCTCTGCCTCCTGCCCTGATTGATATAACTGCATCGCCCTCTCTATGAGCTCTTGCCGTACACCGATATCGGCAAGAAAGGATTGCATTGTTTCCGCATAATCTGACACAGTAATCCGCACTCCCTGGTTCCTTGTTCCTTGGTTCGTTTTTATGATACCGCATTGACGTTATGCCCGCTAATGGTTATAATGAATATCATGATATTCGTGTTTGGAATAACGCGGAGAGGGGGAACACGATGGAGATAAGAACACTTCGGTACTTTCTCGCCGTTGCGCGGGAGGAAAATATGACGAGGGCCGCCCAGCAGCTTCACGTGACGCAGCCGACACTGTCAAAGGCTTTGAAGTCTCTTGAGGACGAACTGGATAAAAAGCTGTTCACCCGGCACAGTTTCAGCATTCGTCTGACGGATGAAGGCGTCCTGCTCCGGGACAGAGCGGAAGACCTTGTCAGCATGGCGGATAAGATTGAGAAGGAGTTTGTCTCGCTTGATGATGTCTCCGGCGGAGAACTGTTCCTCGGTTTAGCGGAATCCTATCAGATCAAGTATATTGCAGATGCGATTAAAGCCTTGAAGGAGCAATATCCGAAGCTGCAATACCACATCACCAGCGGTGACACGGAGCAGGTTGCGGAAAAGCTGCAGAAAGGGCTTTTGGACTTTGTTGTCCTCGCGGAAGAACCAGACAGGAACAAGTACGAATGTATCGCTCTTCCGGAAGCGGATTGCTGGGGGGTGATATTGCCCGCAGATGATCCTCTTGCGGAGCGGGAGAGCTTCCGCCCTTCCGACCTCCGGGGGCTTCCGATGTTCTGTTCCGAGCAGGCGTGGCATCAGGAAATAAGGAACTGGGCCGGAAGTGATTATGATGCGTTTCATCTGGAGGGCTCGTTCCGGCTATCCTACAACGGATCCATCTTCGCAAAGGCAGGGCTGGGATACCTGCTGACCTTTGATAAACTGATCGATGTTTCATCCGACAGCGGGTTGGTATTCCGGCCGCTTACCCCGCGCCTCGAAACGAAGTTATATCTTGTCTGGAAGAAGTATCAACCGTTTACACCGATTGCCGAACGGTTTTTGGAGCAGGTCCAAGCTTCATTTGGATATTAAAACTTGCGCCAGCGACTTTCATATGGTCGCTGGCACCTTATTTGCATTCTGTTGTGATGAAATCGTACAGTGCCTCCGGCTTCGTAAGATCCCATTCTATTGATTCATCTTCGTTCCAGATCTTATAGTCGGGAGCTCCTTCGTAGAGCCACCAATCGATGTAGTCGTATTGATCATTGATGGTGTTCCTGAGAACCATCAGAAGAGCTTCTCTGTATTTGTTCTCTGTTCCGAATACGAAATGGCCGTTGCCGACTTTCTGTAACGCTCGACCGAATTCGTCATCGATTGCCTCTTGCTCTTTAAGCAAATGGATCGCTTTACAGAAAAGCTCTTTCGAAATAACCGGAGAACCCTTTTGAGCATTATCCATATCTCTGCGAAGGCGAAGATGTATATCATCCGGGGGAAGACGTGTCTTATGTTTGCTTTCCAACTCAGCAAGTTTGCTCATAAGCTCCCGATGCATTTTATCATCCATTCAAGTTCACCTCATCAATACAGTGTCCACCAATAATCGAACAAGCGGCGATAATAGTTCCCCTTTACAGGAACGTCCCTGCATCTGCGAATCCGGCGGCTTGTTTCTCTCTTGATCCACCTTTGACAGTTGCTGTTCTTGGGATATTTGATGTATTTACCTGTATGGAGCAGCGTCCTCCCGCTGAAGCCCCAATCGATATATCCGCGATGCGGAGCATAACCGCCGTAGTTTATTATCCGGAGCAGGTCATCTGCTTTTCTGATGTTTGAACCTCGCCGCAATCTGCGGCGTTCTTTCTGCCTCTGATGAGCAGTTTCCGAATCATTCTCCTGAAGCTCGGCGATCCTCTCGTTTAATGCGGTTTCTGTCATAAACCCTCCTGCTTTGTACAATACGGGTTATAGGCGAGACCCCGTTCCAGGAGCCTCGCTTGGATGAGTAGTATTTACGCTGTTCGTTTTTGCTCTGCTTTTTGAGCGGCGTCATTTTCATCGCCGTGCTGCGCTCCTTTCATCTTCTCCATCTTATCCATAATAGAGCTGATTTCGTCTTCGTAGTGTGGATGCCCACAAAGCATCATGCTTTTTTTGAGATCTTCGAGAGCTGCAAGGAACTTCGGAACGTCCTTTTTTCTGACGTGGCAGAATGTCGCAAGATAAGGAGAACCTTCTTTTGCATATTCAGAGTCAAACCATACTCTGACTTGGTGCCGGATGAATAACTGATCCGCGAGGTACGGTGTCGTGTCAAAGAACATGAAGTAGTCATAGAACAGTGAGCGGATGGAGAACTTGCTGATCGTCCAGTACAGTTTTTCTCTCAAATTAACCTCCAATTCTGCGTTTTCTCTTGCATTTTCCGTTTCTTTCTGCTATCTTTTAATATCACTCTCTTGAAGGAGGCGATTGTCATGGGCATAAAAGCCTATCCCGTGATTGACCTTGTCGCCACGGGAAACAACATCCGTCGCCTGCGCCTGGAGCGCGGCATGACTGTTCGAGATCTGCAGAGCTACTTCGGCTTTGAGGAACCTCGGGCAATCTACAAGTGGCAGAAAGGTGAAAGCCTTCCCACCGTAGATAATCTGTACGCACTTGGAAATCTCTTTGAGGTTCCGATGGATCAGATCCTGGTTCCCGTTGCGGTAAAACTGCATATCGTCGGTGAGCAGCAGGCTGAGTCCTGCTGCTCAAGTCATTTTATGACCGGCTATTTTGGATACGGCAAGAGTCCGATGCAACTTCAACCATTTGCCCCGTTTGCATTTTCGGCGGCGTGACGAGTCACGCTTTCGACGCTGCTCACGGAGAAAGGAAGATCAGTATTTGATCAGAATAATCTCGTAACCAGCGAGTTAGGCTTGCATGCCTCACAATGGAGATGTCAGTTCGGAAGCAAGAAAGAGGGCGGTGACGAACGAGCGGTTCTGATGTAAGGATGTAGGGCGGTGACGGAGAAGCTGAACGCTTCTTTTTTCCTATCATGAAGGCTCGTAGGGTGAGCCGAACCGGAATATCCTTACGGATGTGTGCAGCCTTATAGTTCATCTGCACCTGAACCGGTATCCGTATTCTCTTATCTTGCCGCACCCAAAATAGTCGGTCTGCGCCAGGGCGTTAAGCCCTGGCGTTTTCCGTATATGCCTCGAATGCTTCGGCGAAGCTGGAGTTCACATCAAAGGGCGGCTCATAGTCCACCGTGGAGGTGACCATGCAAAGATCAATCTTCGTGGAAGTCTCGTCAGCCAGCCTGTTCAGCTTGCCGAGCGCGGCGCGGATGACGTTGCGATCATAGTTGATCGTAGTCACACGCTTGACGTCGCAGCGATAGGAAATCTGATTGCCTTCGGCATTGAAACGGTAGCCGGTGCCGCCGTTGGAGATGGTCTGCTCCGAATTGCGCAGATCGTTCATTCGCTTGAAGGTACGGGCGATGCTCTGTCGAGTGGCATTGAGGCTGACCTCACTGTCCATGTCGATGTCGAGGGCATCTTTTGCCGTGCGGATTGCCGCGAACAGCTTATCCTTCTCGTTCAGCAGATAGAGCAGAAACTGAGCAATATCTGTGATCTGCTCGTAGTATTCGGTTTCGGGAGCGATGAGGACAGTCTCATCCTCTGCCTCTGCCATCACCTTATGCCGGAGATAGGTGTTCTCCACCTTGGTGACATTGGCGTCACGATCCAGGATGCCTTGGGCTTCGTCCATGAAGGACTGGAGCTTGTTTTGGTAACGAAACGCTTCTTTCAAATTCATATACATTCACCTCGCCATTAAGATTGATTGTCTGCGACTATTGTATCGGGTTGAAACTGAAAAGTCATTGAACTCATAGTTCACTGCTGCTTTCTGTTTCAAATCCGAATGCCTGGTATAGATCTTCTTTGAGTTTCTCAGTGCTGATATCGATCATCTCTTTGCTCCGATCTTTTCTTGCCTTTTTGAACCATCGGCTCTTGAAGATTTCCACGTCCTTCTGATAGGCGTCCATGTCTGTGTCGCCGGACTCTGCCCAATCATAAGTGAGGTTTGCCCTAAAATGTAGGGCAAACCTCTTTCCCGAACAAGCAGGGAGGTCATCCATACTTTTTAGGGAAGATCTCAGAAAAATTTCTCAGTGAAAACAAGAAAGGCGGCTTTCGGGAGAATACCTCTCTCAAAAGCCGCCGAAAAGCGAGGGGTCGGTAGTGCAAGCCCTCCGAGCAAAGAAAAATATCTTTTTGTTTACACCCCTTTTAAGGGTTTCTGAAAACCGATTGTTTCTATTTTATTGGGTACATTTTAGACAGTACCCCGGTCAAGCGAAAAATCACGAAATCAGAGCGACTTTTCTTTGTGGTTTCACGAAATCGTAGCGAGTTGAACCATGAATCATCACGTTTTCCGACAAATTTTGCCTGTTTTTCCGCTTGACCCCTCTCGGATGTGCATGGTAAATCAGCCGTTTTCCGTCCTGACGTCCCGGCAGCACAACGCCCCGGGGCGAGTGCCATTCCATCCTCCCGCTCTCTCAGCGCCGAGCGACAAGGCCGATCTGCGGCAGGGCGCAGCAGCGGCGTGCGTCTCCTTCGAGCCGGTTGAGGAAGAACAATAAGAAAAACGGAGCAGGCGGTCACCTGCCCCGGGCACATAAAACCTGCGAACTGCCCTGTTTTTAGGACATTGCTTGTGATAGTATTATACTAACGAAGAAAGGGGGCGGTTTAGATGAATCTCCAAAAGCGAAACTGTGATATCCAAATGAGCCTTATACCCTATGGCGGCGCTTGGACGGGCGTCTATCTTACTATCGCAGGGGATAAACACCGTTTTATCATTTCCAATGTATTGGGAGATCAGTTCGAAGATTTTTTGAGTATATTATATCAATTGCACCCCAGCAACATCGTAGATGAGGTAGGTGCGTATGCTATAGAGCGCAAGATCGCTTGTGATGCGTATATTGACGGAGAGTATAAGACGGTCAAAATAGTGGATAATCCTGATGAATGTCAAGGCTTTAGGGCTTCCCATGTTGTTCCTTGGAAGGCCCATTTCACCTGGAACGAAGAAGGGAATGAAAGCGTGTGGGAGCTTGAACGTGATCCGACGGATGATCTCGATTTCAACCTGAGAGTTTCTATTGATCACAACGGAAAGCACTTTCAGTACACTGTGCGCTATGCAGACCTCTGCTATGCTGCTACAAAAGCATGCACTGAAGCGTTAAAAAAGCATGGATTTACAGGATATCACAGCGCCACATATACGCAGGATTTCCATGTCAGACAACTCCTTTTCCTGAAAGGAGTGGCGCTTGGCAACCTTGACGCATGCGAGCTCACATATCATGAAGAGAACGGCGCCGGAGAAACGTCAGATTTTGCAAAAGAGCTTGCATTGTTGACTTTTGATATGTAGATAAGCAAAGAAAAGGGAGGATGTAACGGAAATCCGTTACATCCTCCTGATCTGGTCGAGCGACGAATAACGCACTTGAGCAAGCACATTTCAAAAACGTTGCAACATCCAGTTGGACGTTGTGAGCAAAATACAGCCTTAGTATAATAACGATTGAACGATTAGCGTGTCCGTCGTGTTGAGGCGATATATAAGGGTATCGCCCCTAATTGTGCCACTACGGAAACGATGACCATGGCAGCCAAATTCAAATCATACAGAGTTCCCATAAGCCAGCTGCCCAGAAACCAGAATACGCCAAAAGAGCATTCAAAAATCCCATAACCTGTCGCGCGGCTTTGCTTAGGCACCATACCGGTAACAGCCGCTTTCAGAATCGATTCCTGCGCACCCATACCAACGCCCCACAAGGCAATACCTAGGAGCAACAGCGGGACAGTACGGCAAATGAAAACAAAAAAGGCAAAAGGAGCGGAGATGAGCGTAGACAGGACTAATGCGCGAACGCCTTTTTTATCATACAGCATTCCAAAGAACAGTGCAGCAACAGCGTCTACCAGCATTGCCCCGGCGTAGAGCAATGGGAGCGTGCCGCTGTTCACCAGGGAAGATGTTTCCGCAAGGCCCGCCGCAAGCGTGGTGTAGTTTCGGGATACGTGCATGATCACGATAGAATAGTCGATGAAGCCAAAGGCAAACAGACTGATTCCGGCAATATACAGAATAAACTCTTTCTTTAACTTGAAGGGAATATATTCCTTCGGTTCTGGCTCAAATCGCTCGGGATTCGGAAACTTCGCCCGGGTGACCAGAAGCAAGATCAGCGTGATGGCGCCAGGAATCGCCAGAACTGCAAAGCAGGCCGAGTAGATCTGAAACATAGTCCCTTCCTGCCGCAACAGCATCACCAGATACAGCAGCACCGGGCCAAGAAAAGCGCCGATCTGATCCAACAGCTCCTGAATCCCGAAGCTTTTTCCTGCACCTTCCTGTGATGCGGCAAAGGACATGACGGTATCTTTGGCCGGCTTTTTGATTGCCTTTCCCATGCGCTGAATAACAAGCAACAGGCAGGCCGCCAGCCAGCCGTGTTCACCCACCAGCGCAAGAGCGGGTACGGCGATGATGTCCAGTACATAACCCAGGATCACCATGGGCCAGTAATGTTTCGTCTTATCAGTAAGCCTGCCAAACACATAGCGCATGGAGTACCCGATCAGCTCGCCCAGTCCGGACACGAAACCAATAGCTCCGGCCGACGCCCCCAACAGGGACATATACGCTCCGCGGATGCTGGACGCTCCTTCATGCGTCATATCTGAGAAGAGACTGACGATTCCGAACAGCAAAATAAAAAGCATGGCCTGCGAAAGATGTCTTTTTTGAGTATTTCCGCCAGTCACAGAAATGAACCTCCCGGGTCGAAAGAATCATATCGATCTCCTGCATCCTGTTATCATAGCACAGCAAACTAAATTTTTCTACCCTGCTTATGTACCTTACGCACACATTTTGTCTTTTTGCGCACGAAATGCCTTATCGCACACGAAATACCTTATTGTACACGTTTACCTCTTCTCGCACACTATTTACAGAATCTGAGTTGTTCCTTACTGGCCTAATCATTAAAAAGTACGCAAGCTATTGTATCATAGCTTGCGTACTAACGTGGGTCAAGCGGTGAATAACGCACTTGAGCAAGCACAATTCAAAAACGTTGCAAAATCTATGTTTTCAGGCAGAAAGCGCACGGGTTTCTCCTAAAAAAGTGAAGGAGAATGCGTGATGACAAACTTTATCGAGGAGCTCTATTACGGCAATATCAACCCACAGGATAGTGGTTTCGAGCAGGACGAGAGCGTCCAGCGCGAACTGCGGACGATCAGTGAGAACGAGGACTGGCTGACTGAGCATCTCGCCGGCGAGGAGAAAAACGATTCCTGGATTTCGCCGACACCTGGTCCACCTTCAACGGCGACGACGCCCTGGACGGCTTCATCACCGGCTTTCGCCTGGGTGCGCGGTTTGTGGTGGATACTTTCGTTTTGCCGGAGGCTTCGCCGCAGAACTATTTGCAAGATAAAGAATAAGGATACGCCCCTGCCTTGTTCATGCAAGGCAGGGGTCATCTCATTCGCTGTAATACGCCGCCCAGCCCACAAAGCAGCCACCCTCCGGCATCACAAGCACGCCATCTGTGTGACCGCGCTGCTGCACCAGGATGCAGCGCCACACTTCGCCCTTTGCGCAAAGCGGGGCGTGATCCTCAATGAACTGCCGGTCCGCGACCATGTCCGTGATGAAATTCTCATAGTCAATCTTCGCCAGCTTCACTGTCTTTACGACCTCAAACGGCCGCTCCTTCTCCACCAAATGCAGCACAGTCAAGTCCTCTATCCTGGACGGTCTTCTCACAAAATAGGCGGTTTCCATAGCATATCCTCCTGTATAGTTCATATACAGTATATGTCATTTTTCGTATATACTCAATACCAAACCCACAAATTATACTTTCAGTAGTATTTGTGGGGGAGGATCGCGGAATGATAAGCTATGAGCCTCTGTTTCGCTATATGAAGGCCCACGGAATCACCTCGTACCAGCTAGGTAAGATGGGCTTTCCCATGTCCAACTATCACGCCATCCGTCGCGGGCAGAACATATCCACCCACACGGTAGACATGCTGTGCACCATACTGGACTGTCAGATTTCCGACATCATGGAATACAGGAAAAGCAAAGAGTAAGAGGATTCCCGCCGAGGAATCCTCTTACTCTTTTCCTGCCAGCCGACGGAAAGCGCACGCGAGCTGTTCAACGAGGACTGCGAGCCGGTTGAAGAAGAGGAATAAAAATCCGGAGCAGGCTGAAACCTGCTCCGGGTACATAAGATTTAGTGGAAGTATTTAGTGACATACTCCCACCGCCTATGCTGGCGCATAGAGGCGGGGGCTTCTCGCTCAATAACTGTAACCAGCTAAGTATCAACGAGCTATCCCCGTGTGTCCCACGGTTCTATTTTGGGGTCACGCTAACATAGCAAGCCCCTGATTCCTAATATTTATTGCGGCGTTATGGTCACGGAAGAGATGTTTTCCGCAGCAGGGGCAATCCCATTCGCTCTGCCCCAACACAATATCGGAGTTTACGTTCCCACAGAACCGGCAAGTTTTGGTAGAAGGGAACCACTTGTCTATCGTGATTAACTTCTTACCACGCTCTGCCAACTTGTAGGAAAGCATTTCGCGAAACTGCCCAAATCCGTTGTCGTTCGTCGCTTTCGCGAGGTGCAATCCTCGCGCCATATCCTTGTAGTTGATGTCCTCAACCGCTATGAGGTCGTACCCCTCCGCAAGTTCCGTACTCCGCTTGTGCTGCCAGTCCTTGCGGCAGTTGCGCACCTTCTCATAGGCTTTGGCAACACGAATCTTCTGCTTTCGGTAGTTGCTGCTGCCTTTGACCATCTTCGCAAGCCTACGTTGCTCACGCGCCAATTTCTTCTCCGCTTCGCGGTAGAAGTGCGGCATATCCGCTTCGTTACCATTGCTGTCAACGTAGAAGTGTGGACTGGAATAGTCAAGCCCCAGCGCGGTATCAACAGGTACATCAATCGGCTCCGCATCATACTCCGTTAGAATAGAAGCATAGTATTTCCCGCTTGGCTCCTGTGAAACGGTGACGCTCTTGATGGCGTATTTATCTGGAATATCACGATGTTGTTTTACACGCACTTTGCCGACCTTTGGGAGTTTAAGCAAACCGTCGCCAATGCTAATGTTTCCGTTAATCAAGTTGGTGGTATATGACTTTCTGCTTGATTTTTTACTGCGGAACTTTGGGAAGCCAATGGATTTGTCGCGGAAAAAGTTGTTATAGGCTGTTTGTAGCTGAATTTGGGCGTTGCACAGCGCCATAGAATCCACTTCACGCAGCCACTCAAACTCCTCTTTCAGCGGTGCGGGCGTGTTTTTGAGCATTTCGCCAGTTGCCTTGTAGTGCTCAATCTTATCCGCAAGCATCTTGTTGTAGACAAAGCGAGCGCAGCCAAACGTCTTGGCAAACATCATCTGTTGCTCGGCGTTCGGGTACAATCTAAACTTGTACGCTTTGTTTGCCTTCATTTTGACCCCTGACTTTCAATGTATTTGCGGATAACCTCAATTGGTGCGCCGCCTGTGCTGATAAGGCAGAAACTACGGCTCCAAAAATATTCGTTCCACAGTTTCTCCCGAATTTGCGGGTACTCTTTTTTAATCAAGCGGCTACTCGCGCTTTTGTAGGCGTTCAGAAACTTTGTAAGCTCTGATTTTGGGTGAGAGGAAAACAGAGCGTGGATATGGTCCTGGTCGTGATTCCACTCTTGTAGCGTGATTTTGTATGTAGGCTGGATATATTCAAATATTTCCCGCAACCGTGCGGAAATATCATCGTCTATCACCTTACGACGGTATTTTACCACTAAAACAAGGTGGTAGTTAAGTGAGAACACCGAATGATTATTATTCTGCAATTCCATTTATAATCAACCCTTTCTCTAACTACGACTGATTATATCATGGCGCAGCACAAATGTCAAAATAATGTGCGATTCCTCCCCCGCCTATAGAGGCGGGAAAATCCTCGCACGATATCTGTTGAAAACCTGATTGACCGCTTCATTATATACGATGAATGATGGGTGGTTCCTGTCTTGACGGGAAAGGTACATATCTTTAAGACCGACGTATCTCTTTCGAACTTCAAGCCATTTTCCAGATTGCTTGATTCGGTCTGCTTTTTCTTTAACATTATGCGAATTCGGTACTTCATTCCAAGTATATTGCCCCTGAATTCCGTTAAACAAACAGTGCATAATAATCGCCGTTTCCTGCCCTCCGAGACACAGGAAACGGCACTTTTTTCGCCGCGTCCGCCTGTTCGCTCTGGAAAACCACACCATTTTATGCTATAATCCCAATATAAATCGCCAAATGAAACCGAAAAGGGAGGGACAGCCGTGGAACACACGCAGTGGTATAAGGACAGGGTCTTTTATCAGATCTGGCCCCGCAGCTTCAAGGACGGCAACGGCGACGGCATGGGCGACCTCTGGGGCGTCTACGAAAAGCTGGATTACATCAAATCTCTGGGTGTGGGCGGCATCTGGTTTTCGCCGCTGTATCCCTCGCCGGGGGTGGACTGCGGCTACGACATCTCGGACTATATGGACATCGCCCCGGAGTACGGCGGCATGGAGGCATTTGAAAAGGTGCTGGAGGGCGCCCACGCCCGGGACATCAAGGTGATCATGGATCTGGTGGTGAATCACACCAGCAGTCAGCATGAGTGGTTCCAAAAGAGCCGCCGCCGCATCGAGCCCTACACGGACTATTACATCTGGCGTCCCGCCCGTCCGGGCGGCGGCCTGCCCAACAACTGGGACAGTCTGTTCGAGGGCAAGGCGTGGCAGTTTGACGAGCTGCGGGGCGAATACTACCTGCACCTCTTCGCCGTCGAGCAGCCGGATCTGAACATGGATAACCCTCTGGTGCGGGAGGAAGTGAAGAAGATCCTCCGCTTCTGGCTGGATAAGGGCGTGGACGGCTTCCGGGAGGACGTGATCACCTTCATCTCCAAGACCGAGGGCCTGCCCAACGACCGGCTGATGCCCGCCTCCCGCGGCCTGCTCCTGTACAACAACGGCCCCCACCTGCTGGAGTACCTGACCGAGTTCTATGACGGCGCTCTGGCGGATTATGACTGCATGACGCTGGCCGAGGGGCCCATGATCAACGTGAAAAAGGCGCTGCGCTACATCGAGGAAAAGCCCGGCAAGGTCATCGACATGATCATCCAGTTCGAGTGCATGAGCGCCGACTGCATCGCCACCGACTACATCCACACGCCCTTCTCCCTGCGCCGGCTCAAGCGGGCCTGGACGAAGTGGCAGAAGGGGTTGGCGGGCAAGGCGTGGAACATGCTGTATCTGGAAAATCACGACCATCCCCGGGTCATCTCCCGCTACGGCAGCGAAAAGTATCGGGTGCTCAGCGGCAAGACGCTGGCCGCGGCGTATCTGTTCCAGCAGGGCACGCCCTTTGTGTATCAGGGGCAGGAGATCGGCATGACCAACTGGTACCCCGCCGATCCGGAGATGTACGAGGACGTGCAGACCCGCTGGCAGTATTTCCACAAGGCGACGAAGCGCTCCCCGGAAAAGCGGCTGAAACGGCTGTGGGACGCCTCCCGGGACTCCGCCCGCACCCCTGTCCAGTGGACGGACGGCCCCAAGGCCGGCTTCACCGAGGGCGAGCCCTGGTTCTACCTGAACGAGAATTACAAAGAGGTCAATGTGGCCGCCGCCGAGGCCGACCCCGACTCCCTCCTCCACTTCTACCGCCGGGCCATCGCCCTGCGTCAGTCGCTGCCGGCGGTGCGCAGCGGATCGTACCGGGCGTTCGACGCCTTCTCCGGCAAACGCTGCGTCTACGCCCGGGAGGGGGAGGGCCAGCGCCTGCTGGTGGTCTGCGCGTTCAGTGAGGCGGAGCAGCGCTTCCGCGCCCCGGCGGGCTTTGACCTGTCTGCGGCAAAGCTGGTGCTGCAAAACTATTCCGACGCCCCCCAGGGAAAGCTGCGGCCCTATGAGTGCCGCGTGTACCTCTGGGCGTGAGCGAAACGACATCACACATCACGGGGAAAGGGGATTGCGATGGATAGCTGGTACACAACCAAAAAAGACCGGAGCTTCTACGGCCTCTATTTCATGGGCCAGAACGCTGTCTACACCTTCACGTATATGTTCCTCGCCACCTATCTGCTGCTGTGCGGTCTGGACGCGGTGTCCACCGCCGGCGTTCTGCTGGTGGTCAAGATATGGGACGCCGTCAACGACTGCCTTTTCGGCGGGCTGATCGACAAGTTCCATTTCAAAAAGGGCCGCTTTGTGCCCTGGCTGAAGATCTCCCTGCCGCTGATCATCCTGACCACGGCCCTGCTGTTCCACATCCCCGAGAATCTGGGGCTCAATCAGAAGCTGATCTTCTTTGCGGTGGCCTACATCCTGTGGGACACGGCCTACACCATCTGCGACGTGCCGGTCTTCGGCCTTGTCACCACCATGACGGACATTCAGGACGAGCGCACCTCGCTGATGACCACAGGCCGCATCTGGGCCAACATCGGCGTGCTGGTGGCGATGATGATCGGCTACCTCCTGCCCAGCGAGGCCGTCGGCATGTCCTTCTCCAACGCGGCGCTGATCGTCTGCGCCATTGCGCTGGGCACCATGTTCTGGCTCTGCTTCCGGACCAGGGAGCACGTGCAGAACGAGGAGCCCGCGGAGGAATACACGCTGCAGAGCATGTTCCGTTATCTGTTCCACAATCGGTATCTGTTCATCTATTACGGCGGCATGCTGCTGTTCCAGGGCCTCAACACGGCCACCACCGTGTTGCAGTTTGCCTGCTTCTACCTCTTCCAAAACGCCACTCTGGCCACAGTGATCGCGGCGCTGGCCTTCGTGCCCTCGGTGATTGTCGCCTTCTTCATGCCCCGGATTTTGCGTAAGTGGGACAAGTACCGGGTCTTCTATCTCAGCGCCATCGTGTACGCCGCCCTGTCCGTGGTGATCTGGCTGGTGGGGCCGCTGCTGGTGCCCCAGCTGGTGCTGCTGACGCTGCGGGGCTTCGTCTTCGGCGCCATCACGGTGCTGGAGTTCATGTTCACCCCCGACTGCGCCGAGTACGGCCAGTACACCACCGGCATCGAGGCCAGGGGCATCACCTTCGCCATCCAGACCTTCACCATGAAAATGGTCAGTGCGCTGGCCTCCGTGGTGGCCATCGCGGTGCTGGGCCTCTTCGGCTGGCAAAGCGTGGCGGCGGAGAGCTTTGCGGAGCTGGCCGCCCTCAACGTGGCCCAGAGCGACACGGCGCTGAAGGCGCTATGGGCGGTGTTCACGCTGCTGCCGGCCATCGGCGCGGTGCTGGCGGTGCTGACCTGGCGGAAATATGACCTCAGAACAGGCGACGTGGAGCTGATGGCCCGGTACAACAGCGGCGAGATCGACCTCGAAACCTGCGAAGCCGGCCTCTCCCACGCCTATCCCCGCAGGGCAAAGTGACCGAGCCAAAGGCCCCGGATACACGGTCCGCCGCCTGAGGCGCAGATCAGCCGTAAGGAGAACAGGAACAAAGCGCCCCAAAGCCGGATGGCTTCGGGGCGCTTTCCATGGTGCGCCCGGCGAGCGCACGTTCTAAAGGGTGAAAGTTCCGAGACCGCCCGGCAGCGGGAAGGTCATAGCCAAAGCCAAGGGTGTCCGTCGTG
>CAMKGX010000042.1 GCA_946412355.1 uncultured Clostridia bacterium | reverse complement strand
AGCTGGTTGAACAGCGTGGTCTTGCCGCAGTTCTGGTTGCCCACCAGGGCGAAGGTCAGCACCGTGCCCTCGGGCAGGGGCGTGCCGGTGCCCTTGGGGTGGAACTTGCCCTCCTCGCCAAGGCCCGGGTGGGCGGTGGGGTTGGGGCGGGGATGGGGCTTACTCTCATCGGCGGCACCCGAGGGGGTGACGTCGATTTGCTGGGCGTCACTCAGCCGCAGCGTCAGCTCATAGCCACGGATGCGCAGCTCCATGGGATCGCCCATGGGGGCCAGCTTGGTGACGGTGACGGTGGCGCCGGGAATGACGCCCATATCCAGAAAATGCTGGCGCAGAGCGCCCTGGCCGCCCACGGCGGTGATGACGCCGGACTGGCCGGGCTTCAGGTCGCGCAGTTGCATGGTATCTCTCTCCTTTGGTAAACAGCGTTCACAAACTTCCGTCAGTATACCACCCCCGGCGGCGGCGCACAATAGGAAAATGCGCAGATCGGGGCGAAAAAGCGGCAAAAAGCAGCAGCCCTCCCGCAATGGAAAGGCTGCTGCCGTGGTGATTGTATTCGTGCCCTTACAGGTACTTGCGCATGCCGTCGGTGGCGTCCTCCTCGTCGCCGTTGAGGGTGACGGTGAACTTGACGCTGTTCTTGTAGCTGAAGCCGTCCAGCCAATCCAGGAAGGCTTCCAGGGCGTGGTAATCCTTGCAGTGGGAAATCTTGGCAAGGTTATCCACAAATACATGGGAAATATCGTAATTACCCGCGTAGAGGCCGCAGATGAAGCCGCGCAGATAGTCAAGGCTGCCAATCTGATACTCGCTGGCATTGACCAGACGCACGTTGTAGCTGATGTCGTAAGTCATGTCGGCGCTGGGCTCGATGCACACGACGCAACCGCGCTCGGAGTCTACCGCAGTATGCACCAACTCGATGAGCTGCTTGGTCTTGCCGGCACCGTTGGTGCCCATAATCAATCTAACCATAAGAGATCACTCCTTTGTCAATAAATGGGAGACGGTCACACTCCCTAACCCATACTACCATATCGGCGGGAAAAGTGCAATCCAAAAAAGGGGCGGGATTATTGGTAAATCCGTCAGCGGCCCAGGCGCTGGTGCAGCTCCCGGCCCAGTTCCTCGTAACCGGGCTTGCCCAGCAGGGCGAACATGTTCTTCTTGTAGGCCTCCACGCCGGGCTGGTCGAAGGGGTTGACGTTCAGCAGGTAGCCGCTGAGGCCGCAGGAATACTCGAAGAAGTAGATCAGGCCGCCCAGGGTGATCTCGTGGTTGGGGCCGGTGTACATCACCACGTTGGGCACGCCGCCCTCCACGTGGGCCAGCAGCGTGCCGTCCATGGCCTGCTGGCGGATGAAGTCCATGGACTTGCCGGCGATGAAGTTGAGGCCGTCGCCGTTTTGCTGGTCGTAGGGCACCAGGTTCAGGTGATGGCTGGGGCCGAAGCGGACCACCGTCTCAAAGAAGGTGCGCTCGCCCTGCTGGATGTACTGGCCCATGGAGTGCAGATCGGCGGTGAACTCCACGCTGACGGGGAACAGGCCCTTGCCCTCCTTGCCCTCGGACTCGCCGTAGAGCTGCTTCCACCACTCGGCCATAAACCGGAAGGAGGGCTCGAAGCAGGCCAGGATCTCGATTTTCTTGCCGGCCTTGTACATGGCGTGGCGGGCGGCGGCGTACTGCCAGGCGGGGTTGGCGTTCAGGTCGGCCACGGAGCAGCGCTCCATCATCTCCCCGGCGCCAAACATCAGGGCGTCCATGTCGATGCCGGCCACGGCGATGGGCAGCAGGCCCACGGCGGTCAGCACGCTGTAACGGCCGCCGATGTCATCGGGCACCACGAAGGTCTCGTAGCCCTTCTCGTCGGCCAGGGCCTTGAGGGCGCCCTTCTTGGCGTCGGTGGTGGCGTAGATGCGGCGGGCGGCCTCCTCCTCGCCGTACTTGTTCTCCAGCATGGCGCGGAAGAAGCGGAAGGCCACGGCGGGCTCGGTGGTGGTGCCGGACTTGGAGATGACGTTGACGGAGAAATCCACGTCCTGCACCAGCTCCATGACCTCCTCCAACGCGTCGGAGGACAGGCCGTTGCCCACAAAGTAGATGTTGGGGGTGTCCTTGCGGCGCAGGTTGTAGTTGGGGCTGCGCAGGCACTCGATGACGCCACGGGCGCCCAGATAGGAGCCGCCGATGCCGATGACCACCAGGGCCTGGGAATTCTCCCGGATGCGGCGGGCCGCCTCCTTGATGCGGCGGTACTCTTCCCGGTCGTAGTCCCGGGTCAGGCGCTCCCAGCCGGTGAACTCGCCGCCCACGCCGCTGCCCTTTTGCAGCTGCTCATGGGCCTGGCGCAGCCGGGGGATCAGCTCATCCTCATAGTGGCCGGGCAGGAACTTGGTTACGTTGGTCAGATCGACCTGAATCATAGTGGGTTTCCTCCTATGTAAATATTCTTGGTTTATTATACTACAACTTATTTCATAAAAATGCAAGGGCGGCGGCACCAGGATGCCCGATTATTTCATAAAAAGGCCCCGCCTTGCCACGTCGGCAAAGAGCTGGCCCCAGGTACGGCGGGCCACTTCCTCCGCCGCCAGCACCGGCAGGCGCGTCGTGTCGCCGCCGGGGAAGGTGACCGTCAGCTCCCCCACCTGCTGGCCCTCCGTCACCGGGGCGGTGACGGCCTCGGGGATGTCCAGCGCCGTCTCCGGCAACCCCTCCCCCTTTCGCCGCAGCACGGTGGTGCCCTCCGGGGGGAGAGACAGGGCCACCGCATCTGCCTGGCCCAGGGTGACAGGCAGCGCCGGCAGGGGGTCGGCGGGGGTAATATCCGTGAGCTGATAGGTGGAAAAGCCGTAGTTCAGCAGGGTTTTGGCGTCCTCGTTCCGCTTGTCGGCGGTCTCCCCTTTCATGATGACGGCGATAAGCTCCATGCCGTCCTTCTCCGCCGTGGCGCTGATGCAGTAGCCCGCCCGCTCGGTGTAGCCGGTTTTGAGACCCGTGCAGCCGTCATAATACCGCACCAGCTTGTTGGTGTTGGAAAGGCCGAAGGTGCCGCCCCGGATGGTGTCCATCCAGATGGTGGTGAAGCGGCGGATGTCGGGGTGGTGGAGTATCAGCTCCCGGCTCATGAGGGCGATGTCCCAGGCGCTGGTGACGTGGCCCTCGGCGGTGAGGCCGGTGGGGTTGACGAAATGGGTGTCGTGCATGCCCAGGGCTTTGGCCCTGTTGTTCATCTCCTCCACGAACAGCTCCGTCACGCCGGAGACGTGTTCGGCCAGAGCCACGGCGGCGTCGTTGCCGCTGGAGACGCACACGGATTTCAGCAGCTCCTCCACGGTGATCTCCTCCCCGGGGGAGAGAAACACCTGGCTGCCCCCCATGGAAGCGGCGTAATCGCTGACGGTGACCACGTCGTCGTAGGCGATTTTGCCGGAGTCGATGGCCTCCATGGTCAGCAGCAGCGTCATCACCTTGGTAACGCTGGCGGGCTCCAGCACGTCGTGCTCATTCTGGGTGAATAAAATCTCACCGGTGGACTTCTCCATCAGCACCGCCGCGCGGGAGGTCAGCGCCAGGTCCACCGCCCCGGTGCGCACCGGCAGCACCATCAGCAGCACCGCCGGGAGAATCCATACCCATCGTTTCATGTTCATGCCCCCTGTTTGGTTTTTGCCCACTATATGAGGGGCCGGGGCCAAACATGACCGGCGGTGGGCCCATCTTTTCCTCTTGCCATCGACGCAGAATATGGTACAATGAGGTAAACCCACAGAAAGGAACCGATGATATGAAAGAGCAACATTGCGCCTACTGCATGGGGGGCGAGCTGCTGGACCAGTTCGGCATCGTCATCTGCCAGCTCAGCGTCAGCACCCTGATTCTCTTTAAGGAGCAGAGCCACCCCGGCCGCTGCATCGTGGCCTACCGCGACCACGTGGGGGAGATCGTGGAGATCAGCGAGGAAGAGCGCAACGCCTTCTTTGCCGACGTGGACCGGGCCGCCCGGGCCATTCACGCCGCCTTCCACCCCGACAAGCTGAACTACGGCGCCTACGGCGACACCGGCCGCCACCTGCACATGCACCTGGTGCCCAAGTATAAGGACGGCTTCGAGTGGGGCGGCACCTTCGCCATGAACCCGGGCAAAACCTTTTTGACCCAGGCGGAGTACGACGAGATGATCGCCAAAATCAAGGCCAACCTGTAACCATTTTGCGAGAAAACAGCGCCCCGCCCGGCACCGGGCGGGGCAATTCTCCCAAGGCGGCGGAATTCGTCTTGATTTTTGCCGCGGGGTGTGGTAATATCTACCGTGGCCGCAGAAAAACGCAGGATTAGTACATTGGTAGTATGTCAGCTTCCCAAGCTGAAGAGGCGGGTTCGATTCCCGTATCCTGCTCCAATAAAAACGCGTGATTTGTCTACCAAATCACGCGTTTTTGAATGCGGAGAACCACCATTAGCCGCCACCGGCGGCGACATCATTTCTGACAGTTTTACTCTATGGGGCAGCTCTCTTTTCCGCACCCCATCACCAAAAGCGAAGAAGCCGTGACCGCGGCTTCTTCGCTTCTTTCCTCTCTGCAGAGGCCCCGGCTCTCAATAGTCCACCTTCATGAGGCACAGGCCCTCCGGGGGAGCGGTGGGGCCGGCCTGGGTGCGATCCCGGTCGGCCAGAATTTCCGCCACATGCTCCGGCTCCCAATAGCCCCGGCCCACCTCCAGCAGCGTGCCTACCATGATGCGCACCATATTCTGCAAGAAGCCCTTGCCGTGGAAGGTGAAAAGGATTCTGTCCCGGCGCTGCTCTATGTCAATGGTGTCCACGGTGCGGACGGTGGACTTTTTCATCTTGGGGTTGCCGCAGAAGGAGGCGAAATCGTGCTCTCCGGTGAGATAGGCGGCGGCCCGGCGCATCCGCGCCACGTCCGGCACGTAGTCCAGCACGGTGACGTAGCGCCGGTCGAACACCGGCTTCACGGGCCCCACAAAGCAGGTGTAGCGGTAGGTCTTGCCCAGGGCGTTATACCGGGCGTGGAACCGCGCCGACGCCTCACGCACCTCCCGAACGGCGATGGCGTCGGGCAGGTAGCGGTTGCAGTAGTCCCGGATTTCATCCTCGGCAAGGTCGGTGTCCAGCACGGCGCTGGCCACCATGGCCCGGGCGTGAACGCCGGCGTCGGTGCGTCCGGCGCCGAGAACCTCCACGCTTTTGCCCGTCAGCTCCGACAGCACCGCCTCCAGCTTGCCCTGGATGGTGTCCCGGCCCGGCTGGCGCTCCCAGCCGAAAAAGCGGGTGCCGTCGTAGGCCAGGGTCAGCTTGAAATTTCTCTCCATATCAGCCATCCAATCTTTTGATGAAGCAGCGGCGGCGCTTGTGCTGCTCGATGGGGAAATTCTCCCACTGGGTCTGCACCTTGTCGTTGGTCTCCAGCATGGGGCCGGTCTCCGCCAGGGTCAGGCCCATGGAGATGCTGCCCTGGAGGAGCTGATTGATGACCACGCCGTTGACGCCCCGGGCCTGGTAGTCGGGCCGGACAGCGATGAGCAGCAGGTCGGCGGTGTCGTTCTTGCGGAAGGCGTGGAGCAGGTCGATCCAGCCCAGGGGGAAGATTTTGCCGTCGTGCTTTTTCAGGGCCTTGGCGATACTGGGGGCCGCCAGGCCGAAGGCCACCAGTTCCTCCTGCTCGTTGAGCACGAAGCAGGTGAGCTTGGGGTTGATCAGCGGGGCGAACTTGCCGGCGTAGCGCCGCACCTGCTCCTCCGACAGCTCCACCGTGCCGTACAGCGGGGCGTAGCACACGTTCAAAAGGTCAAAGACCTTGTTCAGAATCTTGGGATAATCCCGGCGGGAATGGGCGGTGAACAGATGGAGATGGTAATGCCGCAGCACGAAGTTGCTGATTTTGGCCCACCGCTCCGGGATGGGGCCGCTCTGGGGGATGTGGATGAGGTTCTCCACCCAGTCCACGTCCTTTTCGTAGCCCAGACGGGTAAGATGGTCCAGATAATAGGGGTGGTTATAATAGGTGAACCAGCAGCTCACCCGGTCGAAGCCCTCCACCAGCAGGCCCTCCCGGTCCAGGTCGGTGAAGCCCAGGGGGCCGTGTACCTCGTCGCAGCCCAGCTCCCGGGCCCAGCCCTCCACCGCGCCAAAGAGGGCGGCGGACACCTCGGCATCGTCGATGAAGTCCACCTGGGTGAACCGCAGGCGGCGGGTGTGCCACTTCTCGTTGGCCTTCCGGCTCAAGATGGCGCCGATGCGGCCCACCGTCTCGCCGTTGCGCTGCGCCAGCCAGCACCGGGCCTGACAATAGGCAAAGGCCGGGTTCTTGCGCTCGTCCCAGTCCTCTATATCGTCCTCATAGGTGCCGGGGATATACTGGGGCACGTCCCGGTACATCTTCGTGGGGAAGGTGACGAATTCCCGGCGCTGGGCCGGGGTTTTTACCTCAATAATATCAACCATAACGGGTCCTCTCTTTCTCAAAAACACGAAAACAGTGTAGCCCATGGCGGCAGAAAAAGCAAGGGGGAAGGATTGCGCCGGGGAGAATTCTATGGTATACTGCTACAATAGGAATTTTTCTCCAAGGAGGACACAGCATGGAGCTCTTTTGGTATGATATCCGCACCATGTCCCAGGCGGAGTACGACAGCGCCGTGGCGGGCATGACAAGCGAGCGGCGGCAGCAGCTCTCCGACGCCGCCACCGATGACGACCGCCGCCGCATGGTCGCCTGCGAGCTGCTGGCCCGGCAGCACATGGGCGGGGCCGCCCCCGCCTTTGACGCCCTGGGCCGCATTGCCGCCGGCCAGGAGGGCCGCTATATCAGCACCGCCGCCAGCGGCGCCTGGGCGGTGTGCGCCGTGGGCGACCGGCCCATGGAGACGGTGGTGGAGGTCATCCGGGGGGCGCAGGAGAAGTTCATCGCCCGGTCCCTCACGGAGGCGGAAGCCCACTACGTCCGCTACGGCGACGACGGGTGCTTCGCCCGGTTCTGGGAGTGCTGGACGGCCAAGGAGGCCCTGTTCAAGCTGACGGGCAAGGGGCCGCTGCTGGCCCTCAGCGCCTTTGACCTGCCCTCTGACGTGGCGCTGGACCATGTGAAAGACCACGGCTGCACCGTGGTGACGGCCATGCGCCTTGGATAAGGAGGAGAGAGAAAATGTATCGTATCGGTATCGACCTGGGCGGCACCAACATCGCCGCCGGCATCATTGACGACAACTATCAGCTCATCTCCCAGGCCAGCCTGCCCACCGGGGCCTTCCGGCCCTGGCAGGAGATGGTGAACGATCTGGGCGACGCCGTGGACATGGCCCTGCAAAAGGCGGGGCTGACGGCGGCGGAGTGCGCCTCCATCGGCATCGGCTCCCCCGGCACCTGCGACTCCGAGCGGGGCGTGGTGGCCCGGGCCTACAACCTGGGCTGGTTTGAGGTGCCGGTGTGCGACACGCTCCACGACCGGTTCGGCATCCCGGTGCGCCTGAGCAACGACGCCAACTGCGCCGCCCTGGCGGAGGTGGTGGCAGGCGCTGCCAAGGGGATGAAGAACGTGGTGCTGATTACCCTGGGCACCGGCGTGGGCGGCGGCATCATCATCGACGGCAAAATCTACGCCGGCATGCGCTCCGCCGGGGCGGAGCTGGGCCACACCGTGCTGGTGATGGACGGCGAGCCCTGCTCCTGCGGCCGCAACGGCTGCTGGGAGGCCTACGCCTCCATGACGGCCCTCATCCGCCAGGCCACCCGGGCGGCGGAGGAACACCCCTACTCCCTGCTGGCCCAGCAGGAGACGCTGGACGGCGTGTCCATCTTCCGGTGCATCGACCAGGGGGACGAAACGGCCAAGGCCGTGGTGGACCGCTGGTGCGAATACGTGGCGGCGGGACTCACCGACCTGGTGAATGCCCTGGCCCCGGAGATGATTCTCCTGGGGGGCGGCGTGTGCCGCCAGGGGGAGCGGATCCTGGCCCCCATGCGGGAGTACGTGGCCGACCACTGCTTCGGCCAGCGCCAGGGCGCCATCCCGGTGATCGCCGCGGCCGCCCTGGGCAACGAGGCGGGCATCATCGGCGCGGCGGCGCTGTAAAACCGGCCGGAAACGGCTGCGCCGCGCAGTGGCAAACCGCAGCGATCTGTTGCATAAAAAAAGATTGGGAACTACCGCCGTCGAGCCGGGAGTTCCCAATTTTTTATGATTGTGCGGTGCGTCCGGGCCGCCGGGCGCCAGTGACGGCCCGCGAGGTACGAGCGGCTGCCGGAACCAGTGCCCTTGGGGTAGACGGCCGCCACCCGTAAGAAAACTATCTATCGGGATCAATTCAGCGTTGGATTAATGACGGAATTCGTCATGCTGACACTTTTAATTCCCCTGTTTTTTCGGTTTCGGTTCGGGTTTATATATGAAAATCTTTCTTGAAAGATAATTCCATATAAAAACCATCCCTGTTGCGATAATTTTTGCCATGGTCTTCAGTGGAGTTGTGCTCATATTGAGCCCAGCAACAAAAATAACCATTAGTGCGAGATTGAACCCCAGACCAACCGCGCTGACAAGGAAGACAAGAAATACTTCTCTCACTTGATTCCCGTTATACCTGGAATTCTTGAACGTAAAGGTCCTCCCCAAATACCAATTCACAGTGGTCGAGGCAAGAAAAGCGATGACAGTAGCTGCCAAATAAGGCATCGCCGCAAATGATACCAGCAGGAAAAAGCAAATCCATTCTGTAAGCGCGGCTATTCCGCCAACCACAAAATAGGAAAAAAACTGCCTGATGTTTTGCTCGCTGAAAAGTTTTTTCATTTTTTCCATTCCAATTTTCACATCATATACTCCATCCGGAAGCGATGCCGGCATGGATCCTCTTCCATACATCAACCACTTCCGGAGTCAAAGCATACGTGCCATTGCCGTGTTATTTTCAATGATATCGTTGCCGGCCATTATCAAGCAAGCTCTGCTATTATAGCAATGTTCTAAAGTACTCTATCGTTCTTTCCAAGCCTTCATCCAGTTGAATTGACGGCTCCCAATTATTCAATTCTTGTTTTGCGAGCGTGATATCCGGCCGCCGGCGTGTTGGATCATCCAAAGGAAGCGGCATAAAAACGATCTTGCTCTTTCCGCCTATTTTACTGAGAATCTTTTCTGCCAGTTCCAGCATGCTGAACTCATGCGGATTTCCAAGATTAACCGGTCCGCTGAAATCAGGTCTGCTTTCATTCATCATACGGTCAATCCCGTCGAGAAGATCATCTATATATTGGAAGCTTCTTGTCTGGCTTCCATCCCCGAAGATTGTAATGTCTTCTCCACGGAGAGCCTGCATAATAAAATTGCTGACGACTCTCCCATCATTAGGATCCATAGCCGGCCCATATGTATTGAAAATTCTGATCACTTTGATTTGCGTGCCAGCCTGCCTGTGATAATCAAAGCAGAGTGTTTCGGCGCATCGCTTTCCTTCGTCGTAGCAACTGCGCAAACCGATCGGATTTACGTGACCCCAGTAATCCTCTGTTTGCGGATGTACAGCCGGGTTTCCGTATATTTCACTCGTGGAAAACTGCATGATTCTGGCACCGCTTTCCGTAGCAAGATCAAGCATATTTATAGATCCCATAACACATGTTTTTACTGTTTCTATGGGCGTTTTTGCATATGCCGGAGGACTGGCGGGGCAAGCGGCATTGTAGATCTGATCTACATCTGTCTTAAAAGGCTCCTGAACGTTATGAAGAATAAACTTAAAGTTTGGAAGCCCCATCAAATGACGGATATTCTCCATCCTTCCGGTATAGAGATTATCCATGCAAATCACATAATTGTCCTTGTCTTTTACAAGTTTGCTGCAAAGATTTGAGCCGATAAATCCCGCTCCGCCTGTTACCAATATTCTTGCCATATGTCTTTTCTCCGTCTGTATGAATGTATCCTAACGTGTATATAGTTTGCAGGCGCAAGGGCTTCCCAGCCGTACGACATGTTCGATGTCAGAACGGGTAAGGAAAACAGTCTTTATCCCTTTCTGTATTTCCAGATGCAGTAAATGGCACGAAGCCCGTCTTTAAAGCCGATTTTCTTTCCCTCCTCATTGGTTCTTGGATAGTAAGAAATCGGAACCTCCTTGACTCTCGCGCCCATGCGTGCGATCTTCGCCGTGATTTCAGGCTCAAATCCAAAGCGGTTTTCCTTGATATCCACCGCCTGGATCACCTCGCGTTTGAAGCACTTGTAGCAGGTCTCCATATCTGTCAGATGCAGACGGGTAAAGAAATTGGACATTGCGGTGAGGCCCTTATTGGCAAGCTGGTTCGCCTTATATCCTTTTGCGGCCTGATGCAGGAAGCGCGAGCCATAGCAAACGTCGCACTCGCCCCGGACGACAGGCGTTACCACAAGGGGATATTCGTTCGGATCGTACTCCAAATCGGCGTCCTGTATCATCACCACATCCCCGGTGGCATGGGCAAAACCTGTCCTGAGCGCGCCGCCCTTGCCCCGGTTCACTTCGTGGTGAATGATCCTGCTTACCAGCGGTGCGATCTCCCGGTCAAGGATCTCACTGGTTCCGTCTGTACTCTTGTCGTCCACAATGATGATTTCCTTGTTCTCAATCGGCGCGGCAAGGACCTTGTTCACAATGGTGTGGATGCTGTCTTTTTCGTTGTAGCAAGGGATAACAACGGTCAGTTTATACTTAGATTCTTCCATTTTTCTCCTGCCTCTCTTTTGTACGCATCTTTCACTCCGTATAATCAAGCCGATAGATCCCGTATCCGTCCTGCCCGGTCACATACGAGCAGGCGATGCCATAATCCGAGAGAAGATCGGTATAATCCATAGGCGAAAACAGGTAGTGAATGCGGAGCTCCTTGAGTGACGTGGGGTTCAGCAGGATCTTGATGTTGTCCCCGGCCAAAAGCTCGACGGTAGTTTCACCCTCTGTCAGTTCGGCGTACTGGTTTGCATAGCGATTGGTAAACTCCTCATACTGACCTGCCGGGTCCAGAATAGCCCATTTATCCACATCGGGATAAAAATTTGTGGCATCCAGGACCCTGGCACCGTTGGCCAAAACGTAATTCGTGAGCCAGTTCGGACAGTCGAGAGTCATCCAGCGCTCTTCCGGCTCCCGCTCCGCCATATCCGCGATAGACGCGCTGATGGGGTGATCCACAACAGGGCCGATGCCCCGCATGAGGGGGTTGACGGTGGCCCCGCAAAACACCATGGCGAGAATCAGCGCCGCGCTCAGAAGCCTCTGCCGCAGGAACAGCGCAAAATAAAGCGCACAGACGACACCCGCCAGCGCCAGAACGAGCACCGCCTTGCCCACAGGAAGGCCGCGGACTGCAAAACCGGAGAAATAGTCCTTCCGCGCTCCGTCCACCAGCAGCAGGCAGACCGCCCCATACAGGAGCGGCAGAATGCGCTTTATCCGCCTGCCCGGCAAATCGGGATGTCGGTCCAGCACACTCAGCCCCCAGACAGTGAACAAGGTGGCCGTCCAGCCGTAAACCTCATGCATGCGGTTGCAGAAGCGCAGCAGACTTACTTCGGCAAGCCATTGGGGAAAACCGATCAGCAAATAGGCGACTTGCACGAGCAGGATGCCGTACAGCGCAGCGCCCACAGTCCAGCTGTCATCCCGCTTCCGTTTCAGGGCGGGCAGCAGATAGGGCGCGAGTACCAGAAACAGCGGCGCAAACTGGACGTACGTCGCAACCTCACAGTTGTTGACAAAGTTGATATCCCGGTAGGGCAGAAAAAAGCTGGTGAGATCTGTGAAAAGCGTGGCTATGGTGCCGTATCCGCCCAGACACATGCGGCGGCCGGGGTATACGGTATTGAGCAGCAGAGAGAGATCGGCCCTGGAGCGGAGGAAAAAGCCGCCCAGGATCAGCAGCGCTGCGGCAGCGGGAAGCGCGAAGCGGGGCCATTCCCACCGGGTAAAGGTGATCATCGCCCGGTCACGCCGCAGGCAGACGATCAGGAGGACCAGCACCGTGTAGGCACACGGCACCTGGAAGGAGGGAAAAATAGACAGGACAAAGCCTGTTGCCGCCATCGCCGCAAGGCCCGCAGCGCTCCACTTTGAAAGTCGGGTCTTCGCCGTGAAGAACCAGTAGCCGAGACAGAAAAGCGCCATGGCGTAGAGAATCACCGGGGGCATGTGGGGCATGACCCACCACTGGATCGCCGGGGACAGCGTAATCATGACCGCGCCGATCAGCGACACGCGCCCCATCCCCCCGGTCAGAATCAGGAACATCTCCAGCGCCGTCATGAAAATCAGGATGATCTCGCCGCACCAGTACCAGCTCAGGCCGATCTCATTGCCGAACAGCAGGAAGCCCCAGCTCAGGGGTTTTCCCAGTATGGTCCAGTCCCACACGGGGCTGTAAAAATCCAGCACCATGTTGGTCGGCGACAGGCTCATCCGCTGGCTGTACAGGCGGTAATCGTTTGCTGCCTGGGAAAAATACTGGAGCGTGGTCAGGCCATATTCATCGGAGCGAATCCAGCGCGGCTCACCGAACAGAAGGCTTTTTTCCCCCGTGAGGCGAGTGGGAAGTACCTGGTCAAACACGCCGATGGAGGATCCATGCAGCCGCAGCCCCACGCACACAAGAAACACCAGCAGCGCAAGCCGCCAGCGATAGCGAAAGCAGAAGTCCGCCGCCTTCTGCGCCTTCGCGGGGAAACGCCACCCAAGGATCAGCAGGAGGGAGACAAGCCCCGCCGCGGGCAGGATCAGTGCCGCGTTGGGAAGGAACAGATAAATCAGAACAGCACAGCCCCAGAGAGCGAGCAGAATCACACTGCATTCTACAATGCTGGAGCGCTGCAGCCGGTATGCTTTCATCCCCGTTCACCCTTTCTGAACAATCAGGTTTTCCCGACGCGCTGTTTACCGCGCGTCATGCTGCTGAACGCTTGGGCAGAAAGAAAAATCTTCTCTGTGAAGCGTCAGGTTCTGGTTTTTTGCGTCAAAACTCTCTTATAGGTGTTGGCATGGGCGTCGCGCCCTACGGCGGGGATGGCAGGGCGGGCGCTTCAGGAAGCGCCCCTACCAGCTGGCATGCCCCGGGTGCATCATTCCGCCCCGGTTTCGTTTTGGTTGTGGGCGCTCTCGCCCTTTGCGATGGCCTCCCGCTCGCGGCACAGCTCGGCGTGGAGTTGCCGCATCGTCCAGGCGGCGTTGGTGGGGGTCATCACCGCTTTCAGGGCGATGGGCACATGGCGGCGGCGCAGCTCGGCAAGCAGCAGATTCATAGCCCCGGCCCCCACGCCGCACAGCACCAGCAGTTCTTCCGCAAAGGGGGCCTCCACCGCGCTCTCCGCCGCAGCGCCATTGACCAGCGCCTCCACCGTCAGGCCCTGGCGCTCCGGGGACACCGGCGTCAATTTCAGTCCCAGGCGCACCGACAAAAGGCGCAGCACGCCCATTTTCTCCGCCGGAATATTGCACAGCAGCAGCGTCGGTTTCACGGTTCGTCACGCCCCTTTCGGGGCCATCATACCACCGAGGCGGGGGCGGGCGCAAGTTTTTCTTCCCATTCGGCGGTTTTTTTGGTATAATAGATTGATTTAATATGGCAACCTATGGAAAAAGGAGATTTCCCCCCATGAAACGATGGATGATACTGCTGCTGTGTCTGCTGCTGGTAACGGCGGCGGGCTGCGGCAAAGAGACCGAGGAAACCGAGGAAACCGCCGCGCCGGTGCTGCCCCAGGAGCTGACGGCGCTGACCTACCAAAACGGCACCAACGCCCTGCGGCTGCGGCTGCAGGAGGGCCAGTGGCAGTGGGCCGACGACCCCACCTTCCCCCTGGATCAGGAAAAGGCCGGGGCTATCGTGGCGCAGCTTGCCGCCCTGGCAGAGCTGGCCCCGGTGGAGGTGAGCCAGGAGCTGTCCGCCTACGGGCTGGACAAGGACACCCACTCCCTGACGCTGGAATATGGCGGCGAGACCCAGACCATTTACTTCGGCGTCAAGGGCGAGGGGGACAACCGCTACGCCCTGGCGGGCGAGGAGGTGTTCCTGGTGCCGGAGGCGCTGATTACGGCCCTGGGCGTCAACATCTATGACATGGCGGTGCTGCCCGCGTTGCCCACGGTGACGGCGGACAACGTGATGTCCGTCACCCTCATCTGGGGCGATGGCAACCGGGTGCATTACATCTGGGATAGCCAGCAGTGGAACACCGGCAGCCAGACCGGCGCCGCCGATTTAAGCGGTGTGATGGACGTGATGGGCCGGTGGGCCCTGAGCGCCTGCGTGGACTACCGCCCCTCGGAGGGCGCCGCCGCCATCTGCGGCCTGGAGGCCCCGGAGCTGACGCTGCTGGTGCGGTATAAAAACACGGTGAACACCACGGTGGACTACACGGTGACGGTGGGCAGCCCCACCCTGGACGGCGAGGGCCACTACGTCACCGCCGGGGAAGACACGTCCATCTACGCCATGGACAACGACTTGATTCAGCCGCTGCTGGACGCCATTCCGGCGGCGTAAGGAGGCCAATATGCGGCTTTTGATTGTGGAGGACGAAAAGCGTCTGGCGTCTACCCTGCGGGACTTGCTGTACCGCCAGGGCTACGAGGTGGACATGTGCCACGACGGCCTCACCGGGCTGGACAACGCCCGGTCGGGCATCTATGATTTGATTCTGCTGGACGCCATGATGCCGGGGATGGACGGCTTTACGCTGCTGCGGGAGCTGCGCCGGGGCGGCGACGCTACGCCGGTGCTGATGCTGACGGCGAGAAGCGAACTGGAGGACCGGGTGCAGGGGCTGGACTGCGGAGCGGACTACTATCTCACCAAGCCCTACGAGAGCAGCGAGCTGTTGGCCTGCGTGCGGTCCCTGCTGCGGCGCAAGGAGGGGGACACCCGTACCGACGGGGCCGTCACCTTCGGGGATTTGACGCTGGAGAGCGCCACGTTCCAATTGAGCTGCGGCGAAAAGGGCGTGCGGCTCAGCCGGCGGGAATACGATTTGATGGAGTTATTGATGCGCAACGGCAAGCAGATTGTGCCCAAGGAGCAGATTATATTAAAAGTATGGGGCTACGACTCCGACGCCGAGGACAACAACGTGGAGGCCTACATCTCTTTCCTGCGGCGGAAGCTGGGCCACATCCACTCCACGGTGCGGATCAAAACCCTGCGGATGGTAGGCTACTGCCTGGAGGCGGACGCATGATTCGGGCGCTGCGTTGGAAAGTGGTGGCCATGTTCATGGCGCTGATCACGGTGGTGCTGTCGGTGGTGCTGACGGGGGTGTATTTCTCCTCCCGCCGGGCTGTGGCGGACAATGCCGTGCGCACCCTGACACAGGCCCTGGAGGGCGGCGGCCACTTCGGCCCCCAGCGGCCCGGCAGCCAGGGCGGCAACGCCCCCTACTTCGTGGCGGACGTGCGCAGCGACGGCACGGTGGTGGTGAATGGCAGCGACTACTTCGATCTGGACGACGAGGAGGAGCTGCTGGCAATCATCAACGCCGCCCTGGCCAAAAGCGAGGACGGCGGCGTGCTGGCGGAATACAGCCTGCGGTACCAGAAGCGCACCGGGGATCTGGGGACGCTGATTGCCTTTGCCGACAGCAGCCTGGAGACGGAGGCCACCCGCTCCATGGCCGTCAACCTGCTGCTGGGCGGCGCGGCGGCGCTCTTGGCCCTGTTCGTGTGCAGCTATCTGCTCAGCGGCGTCATCACCCGGCCGGTGGCCCGGGCGTGGGAGAGCCAGAAGCGGTTTTTATCCGACGCCAGCCACGAGCTGAAAACGCCCCTGACGGTGATCCTGTCCTCGGCGGAGCTGTTAAAGGCCAAGGGCGGCGACCCGGAGGGGTATGTGGACAACATCGCCGCCGAGGGGGCCAGGATGAAGTCCCTGGTGGACAGCATGCTGACCCTGTCCCGGCTGGAATACCTGCCCACGGCGAAAAAGGAGACGGTGGACCTCACCGAAACAGCGGAGGAGGCGGTAATGCGCTTCCAGCCGGTGGCCTTTGAGGCGGGGCACGAGCTGAACGATCATATTGCCGAGGGCGTGGCCCTCACCGGCGACCGGGAGAAATTGGCCCAGGCGACGGGGGTGCTGCTGGACAACGCCATCAAATACGCCGCCCCCGGTACGCCCATTGGGTGTACGCTGGAAAAGGCGGGCAACAAGGCGGTTTTCACCGTGGAAAACCAGGGCGAGGCCATCCCGCCGGAGAAGCTGGCCCATCTCTTTGACCGCTTTTACCGGGCGGACGAGTCACGCACCGGGGCCCAGGGCTTCGGGCTGGGGCTGGCCATCGCCCAGACCATCGCCCAGGCCCACCGGGGGCAGATTCGCTGCGAGAGCGACGACGCCTCCACCCGGTTTATCCTCACCTTACCACTGAACGGAAAGAGGGAATGACAGTATGCTGCAAGAGATCATTACTATCGTCCGGGAGGCGGGAAAAATCATCCTTTCCGCCCACGACGTGGAGAACGTGACCCGCACCAAGGAGCACAACGCCGCCAACCTGGTGACGGCCTACGACGAGGCGGTGCAGGCCCATCTGCGCACGGCGCTGCTGGCGCTGCTGCCTGAGGCGGACTTTCTGGGCGAGGAGGGGGAGCACGACGCATTGACCCGGGACTGGCTCTTCATCGTGGACCCCATCGACGGCACCACCAACTTCGTGCGGCATCTGAACTACAGCAACATCTCCGTGGCCCTGGCCTATCGGGGGGAGGTGCGCTATGGCGTGGTGTACAACCCCTATGCCGACGAGCTGTTCGCCGCCGAAAAGGGCCGGGGCGCCACGCTGAACGGACGGCCCATCCACGTCACCGACCACGGCCTGGACCGGGCCATTACCCTGTGCGGCTCCACCATCTACGACCGCCGCTACACCGACCGCAGCTTCGCCATCATGCGCCACCTCTACGACCACACCATGGACTTCCGCCGCTTCGGCGCGGCGGCGCTGGACGTATGCCAGGTGGCGGCGGGCCGGGCGGACGTGTTCTTCGAGTGCCGCCTCTCCCCCTGGGACTACGCCGCCGGCAGCCTGATCCTCGCCGAGGCGGGCGGGGTGCTGACCCGGCTGGACGGCGCCACCGCCGACCCCCGGGAGCCGGGCAGCGTGTGGGCCACCAACGCCGTATGCCATGAGGCCTGGCGGGAGCTGCCGGGGAAATAATAATGAATACTGAATCCGCCTTCCCCTTGGGGGGAAGGTGGGGGTGATATTTGTTATCGCTCGCCATGCAACCGGCCTGGGCGGTGGGCGTTACCGTGTCTCGGGCGATTCGTGAATCGCCCCTACAATGTAACCGCAGGTATCGGTTATCTCCGTAGGGGCGCTTCATGAAGCGCCCGCTTGCAGGTTGGCGGTGATATAAAAGGTATCGTTGGTTGAGGGTGGTTTCGGTGTTCTCCGTAGGGGAGGACGACTCTGTCCTCCCCAGCCCAGGGTGGGTGACGCACAGGGGGCGGACAGAGTCGTCCGCCCCTACGAACTGGACGGCGCCGCCGCAGACCCCCGGGAGCCGGGCAGCGTGTGGGCCACCAACGCCGTATGCCATGAGGCCTGGCGGGAGCTGCCGGGGGAATAATACTGAATACTGAATCCGCCTTCCCCTTGGGGGGAAGACGGGGCGATAAGATAAAACTTTTCACAGCCTTCCCCCTGGGGGGAAGGTACCCCAGTGCGCACACTGGGGGGAATGAGGGGGCGATTTTGCGGGAAGTTGCCGGGAAAACTCGTGCTCTCGTTGCGGCAAACCGATTTCCAGACCCTTCGGGCCATGAAAATCGGGCCGCTGCCTTGCGGCGGGCACGCTTCATCCGCCACAGGCGGCGCTGTGCCCGCACGCCCCCTCATCCGTCACGGCCTGCGGCCGTGCCACCTCTTGCCCACGTTGCGGCATCCGGTTCCCAGGCCCGTTGGGC
>CAMKGX010000041.1 GCA_946412355.1 uncultured Clostridia bacterium | reverse complement strand
ACGCGCTGACGGTGACCTTGCACTCCGCGGTCAGGCCGTTGTCCGTGGTGACGGTGATCACGCTGGAGCCGGTGCTCACGCCGGTGACCTCACCGCCGGAGACGGTGGCCTTGGCGCTGGTGCCGGAGGCCCAGGTGTAGGTCGCCTTCACGCCGTAGGGCGCCACCACGGGAGTCAGGGTGATGGTGGAGCCCACGGCCACGGTAGCGGAGGCGGGCAGCCACACGGTCTGGGGCGCGTTGGCGCCGTCGCCCGCGAAGGAGGCGGAGGTGGTGGGGCTGGTGCCGTTCACGCCGATGAGGACGAAGCCCTCGGCGATCTCAGGCAGGCCGTCCCAGCGCACGACGGCCTTGAAGACGGTCTGGTCCGCCAGGAAACGGAAATGCTCGGAGGAGGCGAACTGCTCCCCGGCCCGCTCCACCATCCGGTAGAGGTCGAAATAGCCCGCCACGATGTTGTAGTCCGGGACGATGGAGTCAGGCAGCACCTCGATGATGCCGCCGATGACGGGCATGGTGCCCTGGACGCCGGAGACGATGGCGCCGGAGGCGTCGATGGACATGGCCTGGGCCACGATGAAGGAATAGGTCAGCTCGTTCATGACCCACACCTTCTCGCCGCGGCTGTAGGCGCCCTTGGCGTTGGCGAAGGCCAGGGCCAGCTGCTGGAAGAGGGCGATCCCGGTGTAGGTGTTGGCGATGGTCTTGATGTTGAAGGTGTGGAGATCAGCCCAGGGCCGGGCGGTCACGGGATAGCCCGCGGGCTTGCTCTCCTGGGCCAGGCGCGGCACGATGCCCATGGGCATGTTGGAGCCGGTGCCGTAGAGGATGGTCTTGTCATCGGTAAAGCCGATGGCGCGGCTGGCGGCCCCCAGGACCTCCATGGCCAGATCCAGGTCGGAATCCTCCAGGTTGGCGTTGCAGACAGCGTAGAAGCCGCCCAGCTTCCAGCAGCCGAAGCCGTTCTGATAGAAGGCCAGGCTCAGCTCGTTGAGGTTCGCGCAGCACTCGGTCCAGACGGCCTCGGCCTGGGCGTCGGCCACCAGGGTGCGGCCCTCGCCGCGGACGCGGCTCACGTTGACGTGCTTATAGAGCTTGCTGTAGCGGAGGACGTTCTCCCGGAGGACGCCCAGCAGGACGTCCGGCAGGGTGTAGCCCACGCCGGTGATGGCCCGCTTTTCCTTGATGGCGCTCCGGATCTCGCCCAGGTACGCCTTCACGTCGTCGCGGGTGATGACGGCCGCCACGCGGTCGCGGGTGGTCATGTTCATGGCAGTTTTGCTCCTTTCTTCGTTGGCGGGTGCCTCCGGGGCGGGTGCCTCCGGGGCCGGGTCGGTGTTCTGGTTCTCCTCCTCGGCGGCCAGCTCAGCCTCCAGGTCCGCGATGGTCTTGTCGATCTCCGCGGCCGCAGCCTCCAGCTGTGCCTTCTCCTCGGTGAGGGCTTCCACGGCCGTCTCCACGACGGCCTGCTCCTCCTCGGTGGTGACCTCCTCGACGGAGATCACGATCTCGGCCTCGCGCTTCTCCAGGTCGGCCTGCTTTTCGGTCAGGGCGTCCCGCTCCTTGCGCTTGAGGTCAAGCCTTTTTCGGAGCATCAGGGCTTTCAGGGCCATTTTTCAGCACCTCTTTCATTCTGGTTTTCCAGGCCTCCAGCCGGCGGCGCTTCAGCTCCGCCGCCTCGCGGGACCGGGCCTGCACGTTGGTCTCCGCGTACGCGGGGAAGGTGCAGACGCTGACCTCGTACAGGATCACGCCCTTGATCGTCCAATGGACGGAGCCGTCGGCGCGGGTTTCGGTTTCCTCGTCGACGATCTCGAAGCCGATGCTGCATTGGGAGACGTCGCCCCTGGAGACCCGGGCGTACGTGTTCATGGCATCCTGATCGTTCGGATTGATCCGGATGTCACCCCACAGCCCGTGCTCATCCTCCCGGAGCTCCAGCGTCCCCGCCGTCGTTCGGCCTAAGACCAAGGTGGTGTCGTGGTTGGTCAGCGCCCGGACGTCCCCGCCCAGGCTGCTAGAAAACGCCCCGGGAGCGATGGACTCGCTCATCAGGGGCGCAATCTCATAGTTGGATCCGAATACCGCGAAGTATCCGGTGATGTGCGGGGCGCCGTCCTCCGCCTCCCGGGTCTCAAACCGGGTGCCGACGGTCCGCAGCTGCCGTGTTGCTCTCTCCATTTCCTTCCCTCCGTTTCGGGCATTGTTCGGCCTGGGGGGTCAGCACCCACCAGCCCTTGCAGGAATAAAAATGGACATGCCCGCAGGGGCCGCCCGTCTTCCTGCACCAGATGACCATGCCCTCCCGATACTCCGCCGCCGGGCATGTGAGCGGCGCGGGTCCATGGCGGCTCATCAGTCAGCCCTCCTGCACCAGCTTTTTCTGGGCGCCGGACATGTCCGCCGGGATGTAGTTCTCCAGGATCCGGTATTCCTTCAGGCCCGCCGGCGCCATGTGCATCCGGTCGCGCCACTCGTCGCCGCAGACGTAGCCGCGGTCGCTGCCGGCCAGGAGGATGTCGGACATGGCCTTCAGGTCATAATCCAGCAAGGACCAGTAGTTCAGGACGATATACCACTTCGGGCTGGTGATCAGCGCCCGGGTGAGCTCCTGCTGGATGCCCAGGGCGATGGCCCGGATCTTGGTCTGGATGAACGAGTTCCATTCGTCCCGGTCGAAGTCCCCGACGCCCAGGAGGAAGGCCGGGACGCCCAGCACGGCGGCCACGGTCCGCTTGTCCAGTTCGACGGTGTCCTTGATGGCCAGGTCGGCCAGGGTGAGGGGCTTCACCTGCTCCACCTGGAAGGCCTCCGCCGGGATCATCCACGGGGCGCCCGGGACCGCCGGGGAGATGTAGCTCTCCAGCAGCCGCGCCCGGCCTTCGGGGCTGGCGAACTCTTCCGTCAGGGCGTCCACTTTCACGATGAGGCTCGGCTTCCACTCGCTCCGCATGAAGGCGTTCTCGGTGGCCTGGGCCTGGCCCAGATTCTTCACCACGTCCTTGAGGAACACGGTCAGGCCGCGGCCCTGCCAGAGGTAGGTGGGATCCGGGTTGTAGGCGAAGTGCAGCAGCTCAGCCGGATCCCGGGGGACGCCGTCCACCAGCACCCGGTACTCCCGCCGGGAGCTCCCCACCGGCTGGAAGGCCACGCGGTCCGCCGCAATGGGCTCCAGGCTCTGGAGGTAGCCCTGGTGGGTGTGGGGGATGACCACCGCGTTTCCCCTGCCGTAGAGCAGGAGGTTCATCACAATGGCGGTCATCCATTGCATCCGGGTCATGCTGTCGCAGGGGTTGATGTCGATCTTCCGGCTCAGCTCATTGACGATCCGCACGTCCCCCGCGTCCGTGTTGCTCATGACGTAGATGGTCATGGAGCCGATGAGCTCCGCGATGCGGAGGCAGGCGGTCTGCACCTCCGCGTTGTCGCTCAGCCGGGTGTAGCCCGGGCAGCAGATCTCCCCGCCGTCCGGCAGGAAGCCCACCATGCTCCGGGTCCTCGGCGGCGCCGTCCCCTGCCGGATCACGCTCCAGGCGGCGCGGGCCCTCTCCAGGATGTTCACTCGGTTTTCCCTCCTCCCGTGCCGGTCCCGGTGCCAAACCAGCTGGCGGCCCGGCCGGCCTTCTCCATGCACTCCAGCATGCGGACCACGGCGAACACGTCGGCGTCGAACACGTCGATCCGGTGCTCCGGCTGAATTTTCTCATACTGGATCATGTCGTCGGTTTTCTCCACGGCGCGGACGTTGGCCACGCAGTAGAGGTATGGCTCCGCGCCCAGGAAATACAGGCGCTTGTTCTTGGCCTGCTTCTCCAGGTGGCGGAAGCCCTCGGATTTTTTATAGAAATACTGGGGCTGATCCACCACCACGAAGCCCGCGGCCTTCATCCCGATGAAGTACTCCCGGCAGAATTTCCGGTCGTGGCCCACCTGGGCGATCCGGAAGCCCCGCCGCTTCATCCGGACGAACCAGGCCACCACCGCGGCGTGGTCGTTGGTGGGGGCGTTGCACAAATCCAGCCACCCGTCGTCCCGCCAGCCGAAGAGCGGGATGTCGTCTTCCTCCGCCTTTTGCGCGGCCGCCACCACCGGGAACCAGGCGTGGGGGATCACGATGTCCACGCCGCGGTACTGGCCGTGGAGACAGGCGGCGGTCAGGTCGTGGAGCTTGGAGAGGTCCGCGCCGCCATACCATTGGACCCCCGGCAGCCTCGCCAGGTGGTCCAGCTTCCGCTCCAGGCTCCAGGCGGGGTCAATGCCCAGGGCTTCCTCCGCCGCGGCGTTGCTGGCCTTAAATTCCTCAATGTTGAAGTAGGCCTGCATGGAGCTGGTGAAGACGTTCATCCGCTTGGAGAGAAAGTCTTTCCGCATCTGGGGGTCGTTCTGGGCCTGGAGGGCGTCCGCCATCAGATCCGCCGGCCGGAGGGTCACGCCCCAGGACGGGTTCGCCTTCCGCTGCTGGATCTCGTCGGTGAAGTCCACGTCCCCGTGATCGTCGGCGTCCGCGCAGGCGATGAAGATGAAATACTGGTCATCCGTCGCGGCGCCCCGGAGGACCTTCCGGCAGTAGCTTAAGCGCTGGGCACAGAATCCCACGCCGTTGTCGCCGGCCGTGGTGATCCCGATCACCAGCTTGTTTGTGTAGGCCGCCGTGGCCTCCTGCAAGATCGTGTATTGTTTCGCCGATTTGTAGGCGTGGAGCTCATCCGCGATCACGATGTTGCAGTTAAAGCTGTCCTGCTTGTCCGGGTTGGATGCCAGGGCGTTGAGGGAGATGGAGCCCCCGCCCACGGTCTCATTGGTGACGGCGTGGGTGAAGCTGTTGTGCTGGATTTTCCAGCCCGCCCGCTCCATGAGCTTCCGCTGGGGATAGAGGGCGGTCAGGTTGTAGGTCCAGGAATCGAAGGTCTCCAGGGCCTGTTTCAAGCTGGCGCCCACCACGTAGACCTTGGCCCCGCTGGCCCGCTCCAGAATGGCCAGGGCCCAGCCCAGGGCGGCGGCGAAAAGCGTTTTGCCGTTCTTACGCGGGATGAAGATAAAGGCCTCCTTCACCAGACGGACGGGCGTCCCCTTGAGGTAGAAGGCCAGCATGCCATAGACGCAGAATTTCTGCCAGGGCTGGAGGATTAGGGGCTTGCCCCGCATGGGCGCGGCGTCCATGTCCTGGCCCTGGCGGTGGTGGAAGGTCGACTCTATGATCCCGATCACGAAGTCCGCGTCATGGGTCCTGAAGTCCAGGTCGGCCCGCTGCCGGAAGGCCAGGAAGCGCCGGGCGGCCAGCTGGAGATCCTCGCCGGCGATGATGGCCCCGGACAGGACGCCGTCCACGTAGGCCATGACCTCCGGCTCGTATTTCCCGCCCCGCTGCTTATCCAATGAGCCTCAAAGCGCCCAGGGCCGCGGACAGGGCGTCCTCTTCCGCGGGGGCGGCCAGCATGGCGGCCTCATTGATTTTCCGGAGGCTGGCCGGGGTGAGGCCCAGCTCCCGCTCCATCTCCAGGGCGGTTTTCTGCAGGAAGTCCAGCTCCTGCAGATAGGGGTTTTTCGCGGGGTTCGTGGCGCCGGCCTTATTCGTGTAGGCCACAAAGGTCTTGGAGCCGGTCCGCTCGAACTCCGCCCGGGCGTGCTGCATCCGGACGTAGATCTCCGCCAGGCGCCAGATCAGGCCCTCAAATTCCGGCTTGTAGGTGCCCACGCCCTCGCAGGCCTTCCGGATCTTGTCCCGGAAGCCCTTGGTGGTGGTGGGTTTCATGGGGTCGGGTCACCTCCCTGGGCTCTGCTCAGCTGCTCGACGATCTCCAGCTCCCGGTCGGAGAGATGCCACCGGGTGGCGGCGGCGCGTTCCGCCGCGGCGCGTTCCGCCGCGGCGCGTTCCGCCGCGGCGCGTTCCGCCGCGGCGCGTTCCGCGGTCTTTTGATGGCTCATCAAAAGACCGCAGCCAAAGATGACTTTCCCTGCTTCTCTCTGGGCGTCCATGGCCCGGATCAGCTCGGCTTCGTGCCGGTGGATGGTGAGGGCCTCCCCGTGCTCCACCAGCCACCCCATCCGGGCCGCGGTGAGCACCTCATCCGGGTAGGAGTATTTGGGGAGATCCACGTGCATGGCGGCCTCATTCTCATCGTTCACCGTCTTGATGGCCTGGAAGAGCTCCACGTCGGAAAAGGCGGCCATGTCCTCGCCCTCCATGTTGGTGAGGAAGGACGTCCGGACGTTGGCCTTGTTTTCGTAGGTGATGCCGGCGAACTCCGCCACCACGGTGACGCCCGGGCGGGTCAGGTAGTTGAAGCAGGCCAGGGACGGGGCGAACAGGAAGAAGGGGATCCGCTTCTCCTGGTAGAAGTCGACGATCTCGGACATGATGGAGAAGGGCGGGTTATCCACCACCACGGCGCCATCGGGGTAATGGTGGCGCTGGTAGTCCCCGCCGGGGAAGAAGGGCCGCACGAAGGCGTCCGGGCTCAGGGCGTAGCGCTTGGCCACCCAGGCCGCGATGACCTGGTAGACGTTGTCGGGGGTGTAGCAGTCGTCGGTGGTTTTCGCGCCCTTGAATTTGTCCACGAATTCGTTGTATTCGTCGTTGCCCTCCTGGTGATCGTCGCCGTCCAGGTCCTCCCGGTCGAAGAAATCGGAGCCGTCGGGGCGGTCGGTGTCCAGGTCATCTTCCGGATCCGGCTCCGCGTCCGGGAAGGTGAAGCCCTCGAAGGTCAGCTCCTGGAGATCCTCCGCCAGGAAGTCGTTCCAGGGCGATTCGTTCAGCCGGTTGTCAATGATCCGCAGCTCCCGGATTTCGTCGGCGGTGAGGTCGGCGGCGTCCACCACCGGCACGGTGTCCAGGCCCAGTTTCTTTGCGGCCAGCCAGCGCCCGTGCCCGATGACAATCACCCCGCGGGCGTCCACCACGATGGGCTGCCGCCACCCGAACCGGCGGAGGGACACGGCGATCTGCTCGACCTGGGCGTCGGAGTGGTCCTTCTGGTTCCGCTCGTAGGGGAGCAGCTCCGCGATGGCCCGGGGCGCTGCCTTCTGCAGCAGCTCTACCGACCGGCGGATGCGGTCCCGCTCTGCGCTGTTCATTCCCGATTTACCCCCTTAATTGAATTTCGCCCCGTGTATATAAATGTTTCCCCCTTCCGGTTGCCGTCCCCCCACAGGGAAAACCGGAGACCGGGGGGGGATACCCCTCCCCTCATTAGCACGCGGGCGCGATGGCCCACGGATCCGCGGCCAGCGGGTGCCGGGTTCGCCCGGGCGCGGGCGCGGGCGCGAACCAACGCCCCGGCAAGTCCCCCTGTCAGTAGCGCCGGCCCTGCTTTCGTGTCCCCTTCTCCGGGTGCATCTTGTTGTGGCAGGCTTCGCAGAGGGCGCGGCCATTGGCCACCAGATACTGCAGCTCCGGGTATTCGTCCCGGTGCTTGATGTGGTGTGCCGTGGTGGCGCGGACCGGCAGGCCGTCCGGGCCCGTCCGCCCGTAGCGCCTGCACTCTTCGCAGAGGTAGCCGGCGCGGCGGAGCACCGCCTCCCGCCAGGCGCGGTGCCGGGCGTTGGTGTAATAGTTGTCGTTGGGCATGGCCTGCCTCCAGGGTAAACGAAAGGCCGCGGGTGTTCCCCGTGGCCTGCTTTGTCGCTTTTATCATAAGCTCTCGAAAAAATGCTGTCAATGTATCATACCTCCAGCCGCTCACCCTCGGCCCGCCGGAACGGGTTCCTGGCGGTCATCCGCTTGAGGTTGTCGTAGGTCAGGCCGCAGTAGATCAGGGTGGTGGCCTCGCTCTCATGGTAGAACCAGGTCATGAGGCTGGCGATGTCGCCGCTGGCCTGGTAATAGTGATAGCCGAAGGTCTTCCGCATGGTGTGGCAGCCCATTTTCTGCCGGACCCGGCAGATCCGCCGGATCTCCCCCATATCGTCGTAGGCCTGCTGCCGGGTGATGTGCCGCGGGTAGCCGCCGCCGGTGGTGATCCGCGACGGGAACAGCCAGGCGTCATCCGGCTGGCCCTTTGTCCTGGCGTCCACCACCCGGCGGAGCTCATCCGGCAGCGGGATGGTGATCTCCCGCGCCCGCTTCTTGTGGCTCTGCTTTTGCGGAAGGTATGTATAGTCCCGGCGGCCCCGGAGGTCGCCCACCTTCAGCCGGATCATGTCCCCGATGCGGAGCCCGGTCAGGATCCCCACCTTCCACAGCAGATAAAGCCGCCGCCCCCTGGGCGTGTCCAGCTCAGACAGCCGGCGCGAGATGTCCTGGACCGTCTCCAGATCCCGGATGGGCTCCATGGCGCTCATTGTTCCCCGCCCCCTTCTTGACATTGTACAAAGATTGTAAAGATCATTTAGGCCCCGGGTTTTCCGGCCGGTTTATTATGGTAGAGATTGCCCCGGAGAAAGATCTCCCCCGGGTGCAACTTGTCATCCGTCCGGAAAACGCAGGTTGCCATGCGTTTTTTATAATACGGTCGCCCGCATCTCCGCCCCGCAATCTGGGCAATACTTCCCGCCCGCCTTTGCCGAATAACCGCAATTCCCGCAAATCCACCGCCCCGGGCCGCCGTCGGGGCCCTTCTCGAATAACCACCGGGAGATCTTCCCGTCCTGGTGCCCCTCGATGGAGATCCCGTTCTCATTTATGAAGATCACCGGCCGGAGGTTGTGGGCGATGATGGCGTCCATCAGCGCCGTGGCCATGGTCTCCAGGTTCTCCAGATCGTCCAGGCCGCTCATTGCTCACCCCTCCATGGCTCAATCTTGTCTGGCCCCTTGTAATGAGGGCAATTTACCCGGACGCAGCCACCCCACACGGGTGCCATCGAACATAATATTTGTTTCTCGCATGTGTTACAGTCGCCGTATTCGCTTTTTCTGACGTTGGCCATATATCCGTCTCGGACGATGATCAGCGCCAGCCGCTTCCTGGCCTTTCCCTTGGCTCCTGCCTTTCGGATCATCCGCTCCAGGCGGAGCAGCAGCTCTTCACGGTCCATGCTGGCCATGATCTTTTATCACCCTCACCTTTCCACAATACTTACAGATTTGCCACTTGCCGCTCCTTTTCATAAAAGCGGCCGGCTCCGTCCATTGGTGCCCGTAAAAGGCCCCGCAGGCAAACCGGCTGAACGGCCGAAGCAGCCACCCGTTCCGTTGATCTTCCAGTTTGTGCCGCCGGTTGTCTATGATATCCATGCCGTTACCGATGTAGAAGCACGTGAAGCCCGTCAAGACCAGCAGGATGAGCACAATAATGCCAACCGCCCACATCGGGAGCGTGATCCCGCCCTCCGTCGCCGCTTCTCTGGCGTGATTCATAACGACATATGCCGCGCCTGGCATCAGGCTTTCCCTCCCATCTTCTCCAGCGCCTTCCGCGCCCGTCTCACACTCCCCAGGTAGCCCCACCGCCACCACCGGGAATATGGCCTGATACTCAGCTCTATCCGCTTCAGGTGGATGATATCCCGCTCCAGCTGGGTGGTGGCGTTCTCCTCGGCGATGATCAGCTGCAGCTCCTCCTCGGTGCGCCGCCGATCGTCTGCCTTTACTCTCTCCGCGCTATTTATTCCCGTCACCTCCCGTCGCCCCCCCGTCCGTCCAGGCCACCGCGGTCAGCAGCCGTTTCCGCATGTTTTGTATTTCCTGTTCCACCACGTCCCGGAGGATGGGCGCCGGCTTCCCGATCCACTTGGTTTTGAACCACTCCACCGTCCGCCGGTAATTATCCTCGCTATAATCCGCGCTCTCATACCATTCCAGATCATGGAGGACCTTGACGAAGTCTTCCAGCATCTGGTCCAGAACCGGGTCCAGCATCCGCCCGCCGTAGGTATCCAGGACCTTGTAGCACATATAATCGAAGCTGCCGCCGCTCACCGCTTCCACCTCTCAATCTTGAGGATCTCCCGGAGGATCCGGTTTGTGGTGGCCAGGCTGTCCAGGATGAGGAACACGGCCAGCGCCCGGAGCAGGATCCGCAGCCACTCAGCCATCGCTTTCCGCCTCCCACGCCGCGCCCTCCATGTCTTCCGGAGTCGGTTTCTCCGCCCAGCAGCGGAAGTTCATGCCATAGTTCAAAGCCATGGGCATGACCAGGTCCCGGGCCGTGTAGATCCGCAGGGCGCCCTCATCGAAGGGGAAGTCATCCACCACGGCGATCTCCGGCGCCTTCCCCCTGAACTCGATCCAGAGGAAGCCCTTCCACTCCCGGACCTCTTCCAGGGTCAGCAGCCTGGCCGCCGGCTTCCACTCCAGCTCCCCGGAGATGATCCCCGCCGCCACGGCCACGCTGTCCGCCGCGGGATCCTCGATGGCCCGGAGGAAGTCGTGCACGTTCCCCAGGTCTTCCACCAGCTTGTCGCGGTCAATCATTCCGCCACCTCCATCTCCATCTGCCCGCGAACGGGCTTAATGATCCTGACCCTTTTCAACGCCTCTTTCGTGTAGTGCTTGCAACGCTTCCCCGCATATCCGGAGGAAAAGTCCAGCAGATCCTCATATGGGAAGCGGCTCTCATCAAACCGGGCCTCCTCCAGCCGGTGCATAATGCGGCATTGGCCGTTTCTCATCCTTTTGCACCCGGCCATGCAGTTCATCTCAATAAACCAGGCATATTCCTCGCCGTTGCTGAACATGGTTTTGCATGGTTCCGTTTTGGTGTCAATCATCCCCGCTCACCTCCATCGGCGGTTCTGGTAGCGGCATCCAGTACAGCACATCTTCGTCTCCCTGATTGAATCCATCGTCGTTGCTGTCCCAATCGCCGCTTGTGTTCAGCCATGCAACCGTCCTGTATGTGTACCTATGATCTCTGTCGTACACAGCGAGCAATACAGAATCGTTTGGTTCCGGCATCCGTTCCTTGACGCTGATCCATCCGGGTATCTCCACGGTAGGAGCGGTTGCAATCATAATCCGCGCATTTCCTGGATGCCCGATATGTATCTGGTCGTAGACTTCCAACAGCCTGTCCGCATCAATCAGCCGCATCCCCGTCCGCCCCCTTCTCCCGAATCTCCACAACCTTCCCGGCCAGGGCTTTCAGCAGCGCCACCGCGTCGCTCTCCAGGGGCTCCCACGGGTCCACGGTGACGTGGGTCCCGTCCGGGGCGATCCGGACGGTTACGGATACCTTCTCCGCGCCGGTTTCCTCTTTCGTGGCCTGGACAATCGCCGCAATGGCCCGGCATGCCTCCGTATAGTCGAAATGTTCGTCTTCGGGGAAAAGCTCCGGGATTCTCTGGTTCTCTTTCATTACCGCTTCACCTTCCTTCCGCAGTTCGGACAGTACTTCATGTCCGGCGGTCCTTTCTCGGTACAGACAAAGTACTGGCAACTGGTGCATTTCCACCTGGTGAACATTCTGCCATCAATGAAGTCAGGCCCGTCCGGCTTGTACTCTGTTTCCTGCTCTTTCAGCAGGGCTATGGCATCGGTCAGCAGATGATGTGTGCAGATGTTGTAATGCGCCGCTCCGTCATACGGGCAACCCTCATGCCGGTTTGGTGCGTTACAGCACTCCAGCCCCCGGATCACCTTCACCCGGTCAGGCATCCCCGCTCACTCTCCTCTCCCCGTTCGCGCAGAACCAGTCTGGGTCAGGCAACCACGAGTAGTAGCAGTCCTCGCATTGGCACGGGCATTTATCATCCGGGAAGACTGGCATCGGCTCTACTCCCCATAGCATTGTGCTTGTGTCAGCGTGCCCGCAATGGATACAGTCCTTACACCGAACAATGTCGGTCACCATCTCCCGGTCCGTCATCCCCGCTCCCCTCCTTCTTCTTCCGTTTCTTCCCCGTCTCCCCTGAAAGGGGAGATGCCCCCGCAGCGGCAGAGAGGTCTTTTTTCTGTCTCGCCTTCACCCCGGCGATCCCGGCCTCCTTCTTGGTCATGGGCTGCCAGCCCAGCTGGCGGCCCCACTTGGTCAGCCGCTGGGCCACCACCGACGGGCTCAGGCCCATTTCCTCCGCGATCTCCGCGTTATTCATGCCGCGGACCTTGCGCTTAATGATCTCCTTCGTCTGGGCGATGGCGGTGCTGGGGTCATAGTGCTGGTTGTGCTGGCGCTCAATTTTCTTCTCGACAATGGCCTCCGCGGCCTGCCTCCCGGGATGGGCCCGGACGCCCCGCTGTTCCTCCCGGTAGCACCTCCAGCTGCAGAAAAGCCGGAAGCCCCGCCGGTAGCACCAGTCCGCCGGGCTTTGGACCACGAATATTTTTCCGCATTGGGGGCAATAACGTTCGTGGATTCCGTCCGGATCCTTCAGCTCCCGCCGCGGGAGCTCGATGTGGGTCTCCTTGTACGGCATGGCTCAGCCCCCCAGGGGCCAGTCGTCGGCCCAGAAATCCTCGACGGCATCCTCCGGGGAATCCTCCGGCTCCGGATCCGGATCGTCCGGCGGCCAGCGGTCAATCTCCGGGTCCCCCTGGTGATCCATCTCCTCCCGGATGGCCAGCTGCTCCTCCAGGTTGTAGGCCTTCTCCTGGAGGTCCGCCACGGTCTCCGCCAGCTTCAGCAGGGCCCGCCCGGCGTCGAAGAGCAGCTTATTGTCCTGGTGATTCGGGGCCCAGCCTTTTTTCCCCATGGCCACCAGCTTCCGGCCCATTTCCTCCGGTGTCATGCTCATGGATGATCATCTCCCATCAGGCCCGCCTCCGCCGCGAAATAGGCGACGCGGTCCAGTATAATCTCCTTCCGCCGGGCGATGGTCTGCCGGTCCACGCCCTCCGCCCGGGCCAGGTCGGCCAGGGTCATCACCGGCGCGGCCCAGGTCTCGCCCTCCTTGCGGAAGGCCACCAGGCAGAGGGCCATCACCTTCCCCTCCGGGCTGTCCGGCGGGAAGTCCCGCTCCACCCGGGTGAACACGGCCTCCCACGCGGTCACGGCCTCCAGGCGCTCCCGGGCGGCGGCCAGGCGGTCCGCGCCCCTGGCCGTCCGGTCGCTGGTTCTGCCGCCCCGGCTCCCGCCGTCGGTGTTGGCCAGCGGGCCGGTGAGGCTGGTGGCGTCATCCACCGCCACCGCCCAGGCCGTCCGGGCATCCTCCAGCGCCGTCTGCCGCGCCCGGAGCCGCCGCTCCGCCGTTCTCAGCCGGTCCTCCGGTATCCCCCGCAAGATGCCCCACCTCCCGTATTGCGCTCTCTGTCAGGATCAGCACCGCCCGCCTTCCCCGCCGGCTCCCGGCCAGCTGCAGGGCGATGAGCCGCCGCTCCCCCGCGGGGAGCTCCCCGCCCAGGGCGGCCACGGCCCCGGCCCGGACGCTGGCCGCGTAGTCCGCCCAACGGGTCAGGGCTTCCCTGTCCGCCTCGGTGGCCTCCCGGAGGATGGGCAGGCGGACGGTGGCCCCGCCCGGCAGCGGGTCGTTGGGGGACGGCACGTCCGGCCACACCACCGCCCGCTGCATGGGGTAGCGGAGCAGCCGGAGCACCCGGGAGGCCGGCAGGGTCTCCGGGGCGTAGCCGCGGCCGATGAGCCCCACCCAGGCGGCCAGGTATTCGTCCCGGATCTCCGGGGAATAGATCACGATCAGCCGGTCAGCCATACAGGGCGACCTCTTCGGCCTCGGCGCCCAGCTCCGCCACGTCCTCCCGCCAGGCCGCTGCCATGCCGGGCGGCGCGGTGCCGTATTCCAGGGCGGCCTCCTTCAGCCGGATTTCCCACACCCATAAAGCCCGGGCCTCCTGGGCCAGGCGCTGGCACTCCGCCGGGGATTTTCCCGCGGCCATGGCGGCCTGCAGGGTCACCATGATTTCCCGGCCGATGGTTCGCCCGCTGTCGGCGGTGATGGCGCCGGGGCTGATCACCTTCCGCCGGATCACGTGGTCCAGGATCCGCTGGGCGATGGACTTCCGGGCCTGGGGGCTGGCCAGCCACGCGGCGTCGCAGGGCCGGTCCGGGTGCTCCGGGTCATACCATCCCGCCGGGACGGGTTCCTCCCCCGCGCCCGCGCCCGCGCTGTCACCATGCTGTGTACCCTGTGTGTGTGCTCTCTCCACGGGGAGATCCACGGGGGTTTCCTCCGGGTCAGCTTCCGTCTCTGCTTCAGCCTCAGATTCTGATTCTGGGTTGCGGTTCGTTCCGGTTCGTTCCGTTTCGTTCTGATTCGTTCCGGTTCGTTCCGTTTCGTTCTGATTCGTTCCGGTTCGTTCCGTTTCGTTCTGATTCGTTCCGTTCCGTTTCCGGTTGTTCCGGTTGGTCTCGGACTTCCGGGCGGCCATGTCCACCCGCTGCCGGAGGCTCTCCCAAATCAGCCACTTGAGGTCATCCTCCGGCCATTCCGGCTCCGCGCCCTCGGTGCCATAGGAAACCATGGCCTCATAAAGCAGGGCCCGGTCGGCCGCCGGGTAGCGCTTCACCGCGGCCAGGGTCTCCGGATAAAGTTGGATGTATTCCAGCATGGTCTCTCCCTCTCGTCGCTAAATCCGGGGACGGTGGCCGCCCCCGGCAGTCGTTCGTGATCCCTTGCCTCCCCCTCTGGGGGAGGTGCCCCGCCAGGGGCGGAGAGGGCCCCGGATGCCCGCTCACCGACGGCGCTTAATCCGGGACTGCATTGTTATGTCATCTCCATCCCAAAGAGGGGAAAATAAAGGCTGTTTACCACGCTGCCGATAGCTTCCGGACAAAGGACCACGGCCTTCCCGATGATCTCCACCGCGACCGGGTATTTGCTCAGGGCGTGGATCCTCTCGCAGATCTGTTTCGGCAGGCCCCCAACCTCAACGCGCTCTAAGGGTCCTGGCCTGTACTCGTGTAGTTCGTCCATGATGCTGACTTGTTCAGGCTGTACGGCGGGAGCATCGGGATTCTGGATGACCTCAATATCCGCGGCCTTGTCCGGGCAGCTCTCAGCCGCAGCCTGCATCTTCTTTTCGTGGTAACGGAGCCGCTTTTGTTCCAGTTTGGCCGTCCATTCATTCCACCCGCTGGCGTGGACCACCCGGCGGAGGGTGTCCCGGCTGATTTTGTACCTTCTGGAAAGCGTTTCCCGACTCACTCCCAGCAAGGCGTCCTTCCTGATGGCAATAAACATTTCTCTGCTGACTTTCGGGTTTGGTCTTTTGTTCATGATTCCGCCTCGCTTTCATCCGGTATCTGGTCCAAATTATAGAAGATGGGCATCCCCAGATATTCCGCCAGGGCGTGCTCAATCTTGGCCCCGCCGGAATTGCTCCAGCCGTCCAGCATGCAGACGGCGTCGCAGTCGGTCAGGCAGAGCAGATCCCACCGCATGATTTCTTTCAGGGTCATGGCGCCGAAGAGATCCGCGGGGTTGAAGACCGTATGGCCCCTGGACGCGACGCTCCCCGCAGCCTCCCGGAAATTCCGCCGGTAGTCCTTCACCCCGGAGATGGGGCCGGAAAGATAGATCCTCATGCCGGCTCCCCCTTCCCCGTCTCGGTGATCATGGAGAAGCTCAGCTGCTCCCCCTTCCGGGGCCGGCGGGTGGCCGGGCGGATGGGCCGCCAGCTCCACAGGGGGCAGGCCGTGCTCCCGCAGGCCCACACGTCCCGCAGGGCGCCCCCGCAGCACTCCAGGCATTTGGCCCGGATGGCGGCCACGGGGCCGTTCTTCCCGGTGTCGAAGCTGATCATTCGCCCCCGCCCCCTTCCAGGGTCTCGGTGGCTTCCTCCGCCGCGGCGATGATCACCCGGCGGCATTCCTCCCACCCGGCGGCCCAGGCGGTGTCGTAGACCTGGGCCAGGGACAGGGCCAGATCCAGCAGGGCCTCCTCGTTCATTTTCGGCGGAATGATGGTCCCGTAGACGCGCCGCGTGTGGCGGAACAGCTCCAGCATCTCCGGCATCTCATCCGCGTACCAGCGGACCTTCCATCCTCCGCCAAGGTCGTACGTGCTTCCTTCCATCTGTGTCTCCCCCTTTTGATGTGTTGCGGGGCCCGGCGGAGTTGCACCGCCGCGGCCGCTGGGCATATAGCGCCCCGCCGTCTCTGTCGGCCCCACGCCCCGGACGGATGTGGAGTCCGTCCGGTTTGTCCGGGACTTTCACCCGGTGTGAAAGGGAGAGTTGGGCGGGATGGAGGACCGCCCTGGCGCCGCGGCCGGGTGCTGCCCCCGGCGGCGTGGTGGCACACCCTTGGCGCCCCCGGTGTCCGCTGCCATAAGACGGACCCATCGGCACCCGCCCCCCTGGGGCGCGGCATGTCTCCCCTTCTCTTTGTTTGTTAATCCTCAGAATATCCCGTCATCCTTCAACGCCTTGCGGAGGATGGAAATAGCCTCCTTGCGCGGCTTGTCCTGCCGGGTCCGGGTCGGGATCCGGAGGATCATCCGGCCCTGTTCCCATGTCAGGTTGTTGACGTTCGCGGATTCCGGGAGCTCCCCCCGCTGTTTCATCTTCATCATGCGGAAATACAGGGTTTTGTAGCGGATGTCCGGCCGATAGGCCGCCGCCGCCTCGTAGATCTCCCGCAGGGTGAAGCGCTGGTGCTTGTCCATGGTTTCCCCATTTCCCGGGCGATTCAGTCGGGAATCATGCTGCCCAGGATGACCACGGCGGCCTCATACTGGCCCACCAGGTAATCGGCCAGCTCCAGCTCCCGGCGGTCGGCGTCGGCGGGATCCTCCGCAGCGTCTATATCCCGGTGGGCCATGTTCAGGATGGCCCTCGGGCCGCCCTTCACGGCGTCCAGGTCGGCGCGGGTTGCGTACCGGCGAAATTGCATCAGGGCGTGGCGGAGATCCTCAACAAGCTCCGGTAGTGTTTGGAATCGTGTCATGGGTATGCCCTCCCTCTCTCTCTGTGCCCGGATCCGCCGGGCGGTCGGTGACGGCCTCCAGGGCGCGGGCCATGCGGGTCACGTAGTCGCACACCTGGACGGCGTCCAGCTCCGCGTACTCCACCCCGGTGACCTTCCAGGTCTCCCTGCTGATGGTGATCACGCTGGGCCACCGGAACGTCTCGCTCATGTCCGCACCCCCTTTTCGTCAACTTGTCGGTTTTTTCGGATTATGCCGGCGGCAGCGATTTCCCCGGTTTCGGGGCGCTGTATAGATCCCCGATGGAGCACTTGTACAGGGCCGCCAGACGCGGGAGCATGGGCGCCCTGGGCGCGGACTCCCCCGTCTCCCATTTCGTGACGGTGGTCCTGTCAATCTGCAGGATGGCCGCCACCTGTGCCTGGGTCAGGTTCACCGCCTGCCGCCGGTAGATCAGGGCCTCTTTCATGTTCTCACCTCCATGGTGTGGAGTATCTCCACCCGGGTCTCCATTATATGTGAAGTTGTGTCACTTGTCAATAGATTTTGTGAAGAATCGTCACATATATAGACCGGTGCATTTTCTTCACATATAATGGTTTTACAGGGGGTGATTCCATGAGATTGAAGGCGTTAAGAACAACCCGGAAGCTGTATCAAAAAGACCTGGCAGAATTTCTCCAGGTGGACCGTACAACCTACGCCAAATATGAAACCGGAGACAGCGAGCCGCCATTGGCCACCCTCATCCGGCTCTCGGAATTTTACGGCGTGACCCTGGACTATCTGGTGGGCCTGGATGATGTGAAATTGTCACCCGACGCCCAGGAATTGATCGAAATTTTTTCTCAGCTCTCCGATGCCGGGCGGCAGATTGTCCTGGGGACGGCTGCCGTCACGCTCCAACAGGAGAGCATGCGAAAAGACGGGTCTACAGCCTCGGAGGCGTGACCTATTTGAGATGATAAAGGAGGTTTCCATCGTGAAAAAGCTGCTTTCTGTCATTTTGGCCATAACCCTGATCCTGTTCGCCGTCCCCGCCTCCGCGCTCACCGTCCGGGAGTTTGTCCAGCTCTATAATGAGGCCGTCGGGGAGGGCTTCCACTTGTACCCGCAGACCGTCTACATGAAGCCGGCTGAGAAAGAATGGTTTCTTGAACCAGACCAGCGCGGCCCGGTGGTGGTGATGTATGAGCAAGTGGACGGGGCGGATCCCCTGGACTACCTGGTGCGCGGCGCCTATATCCGGCACAAGCCCCGTGTTTCCGTCGGCGTGTTCCTGAACAATGTGGCCGCTGCCGCCGCCGCCCTCTGTCCGGAAATCCCGGAGGCGGAGCGCCTGGCCGCCATCATGCGCGCCATGATGAAGGGGGACAACGAGAACGGGTACGGCTATTTTTGGGACCATCCGGTGATAACCCTGTCCGAATCCATGGGCATGATTGTCTATGAGGAAACAACCGAATACCAGACCTTTTTCTTGAAGCCGGAGGGATAACAATGGACAAGCACGCCGCGGGCTATGTCCGCGTTTCCTCGGAGGAACAGGCCGCCC
>CAMKGX010000040.1 GCA_946412355.1 uncultured Clostridia bacterium | reverse complement strand
AGCGTGTACTCGAAGCGAAATTTTAAGTTCCTGGGCTTTGCACTTGGGAAGGGGAAGGATGGCGTGTTCATCCGTGCCCATGCGAAGTCCTTGAAGAAAGCGAAGCAGAAGCTCAAAGAACTGACTTCCCGCAGTCAGGGCAGAAACGTCCGTGTGGTGATGTACAAGGTAAAGGTATTCATCCGCGGATGGCTTGGCTACTTCTACATAGCGAGTATGCGAAACACAATGAAAAGTTGGGACGAATGGCTGCGCCGCCGTTTTCGGATGTATATCTGGAAACAGTGGAAGCTGCCGAGAACGAGGGTGAAGAACCTACTGAAACTCGGACTCCCGGAGTGGCGTGCCTGTGAAGTGGCATATTCCCGAAAAGCTTACTGGAGAAGCGCTGCACATGCAAGCGTGCAGATGGCGATTTCCAGCAAAAGACTCGTACAAGCAGGATACTACAGCATCCTTGACCGGTACGAGTCTCTGCACTTATGCGATTGAACCGCCGTGTACGGAACCGTACGCACGGTGGTGTGAGAGGTCGGGGCTTATTCAGCCCCTCCTACTCGATTGGATAAGAAGTGGCCTTATTCCGGCAGCACCCGGGCTGCGCCGATGTAGTTCTTGGCGTAGTAGCTCTCGTACACGGAGCTGATGATGACGCCCCGGCTGGTGCTGGCGTGGATGAACAGGCCGTTGCCGATGTAGATGCCCACGTGGGCGATGCGGCCGTCGCCGTAGAAGGAGAAGAACACCAGATCGCCCATATCCCGCTCCTCGGTGGTGATGGGTGTGGCGCTGCGATACTGGTCGGCGGCGCCGTGGTACAGGTTGTAGCCGAATTCCTTGAACACCGCCATGGTGAAGCCGGAGCAGTCGGTGCCGCTCTTGCTGGACCCGCCGTAGCGATACCGGGTGCCCAGCCACTCCTGGGCCAGGGCCACCAGGTCCTCCCGCTCGGTGGTGACGGCGGAGGTGTCCTCATAGTCCGCATAGTGAGCCAGGTGGGCATACTGGCTGTCCACATAGCCGGTGACATCGCCGAAGGTGACCAGATACCAGTCGTCCTGGATGTCCTCCAAATGGGCCACCTTGCCGCTGCGCAGCGTCAGCAGGGAGGTCTCCTTGTCCGTGTCCTGCCACACGTTCACGCGGTCTTCGCATTCGATTTCGATGGCGTCGTATTCCTCCAGCAGCGCCGCCACGTAGGCGCGCTTTGCGATTTCGTCGGTGGCCTGCCCCAGCACCTCCGCCAGCGTCAGCCGGCTGTCGTCCAGGGTAATATCCTTATTCCGCAGGGCGCCCAGCAGCGCCGCGGACGCATCGTCCAGGTCCACCGGAGGGGCTGCATGGGCCGTGGTCACAAGACCGGCCACCAGCACCAGTGCCAACAACAGGCACAAAAGCTTCCTGGTAAACATAGTAAACCGTCCTGATTCTTAGATTTCTCTCCTACAAAACACAGCTATTATACCACACCGTCGGGCAAAAGGCCATAGAAAGGGCCCGGGGCGTCGGATTTTTGGAGGATTGCACAGAACCACTTGCACGATACGCCCAATGTGTGCTATTATATGGGCAAATCATGCGCATTTGGAGGGCTTATGGAGCCGTTACAGTATGAACAGCGGGGCTATCTCCACGAGAATTTCCGCCTTTTCCACCTGGCGGACGACGCCCGGGAGACCTTTTCGTTTCACTATCATACCTTTCATAAAATCATTTTTCTGGTGGCCGGCCGGGTGGATTACGCCGTGGAGGGCGAGCACTACCACCTGCAAAGCGGCGACTGCGTGCTGGTGGGCCGGGGCAGCATCCACCGCCCGGAGGTGGCCGACGGCGATTTCTACGAGCGGATGATCCTCTACATCTCCCCCGCCTATCTCCGCAGTCTGCCCGGCGGCGAGGAGATGGACAAGTGCTTTGCCCTGGCCCAGCAGCAGTTCCGCTACGTGTTCCACGTGGCGGCGGGTGACGGCATACGGGAGCTGTTCGGCCGGCTGGAGCGGGCCGGGGTGGAGGGCGGCTTCGGCAGCGCGCTGCTGCAGGAGGCGCTGTTTGCCCAGCTGATGGTGGCGGTGAACCGCCGCTTTCTCCGGGGTGACAGCGTGGACGCCCACGCCGGCGACACCAAGGTGCTGGACATCCTCCACTATCTTAACACCCATCTGACGGACCCCCTGTCCATCGACGACCTGGCGGGCCGGTTTTACCTGAGCAAATACCACATGATGCGCCGCTTCCGGGCGGAGACAGGGTACAGCATCCACAGCTACGTCACGGAAAAGCGGCTCTTATTGGCCCAGCAGCTATTGCAGTCCGGTGCCAGCCTCACCGACACGGCGGAGCGCTGCGGCTATCAGGACTATTCCACCTTCTCCCGGGCCTACAAAAAGCGGTTTGGCTGCGCCCCTTCCCGCCGCCCGGCCCGGGAATAGGCGAAATTACGGCAATCTGCCCCTTTACTTTCGCTTGCGAAAGTGCTATACTCACACAGTAAAGTGTAAAAGTACCCAAGGAGGCGAAGCTATGGCTATCAGAGCAGCCAAGTCCAAAATTGCCAAGAAGGAGAAGAGCGACCTTCTCTATCGCGCCATTCTCACGTTGGAGACCCCGGAGGAGTGCTATCAGTTCTTTCAGGATCTGTGTACCATCTCGGAGCTGCGCGCCATGGAGCAGCGCTATGAGGTGGCCACACTGCTGAACGAGGGCATGATCTACCAGGAGATTCTGGAGAAAACCGGCGCCTCCAGCGCCACCATCAGCCGTGTCAACCGCAGCCTCATCAACGGCGCCGGCGGCTATGAGAGCGTGCTGGAAAAGATGAAAGACAGCGATACATGAGCGCATACGAGGCCCTGGCCGGGGCCTATGACGGCCTGACCCGGGACGTGGCCTATGCCCGCCGGGCCGACTTTCTGGAAAAGCTGATGGCGCGCAGCCGCATCGGCAGCCACACGGTGCTGGATTTGGCCTGCGGCACCGGCACCATGACCTGGCTACTGGCGGAGCGGGGCCACGAGATGATCGGCGTGGACGGCAGCGAGGATATGCTCGCCCAGGCCATGAGCAAGACGGGGGAGGGGATACCGCCCCTGTTCCTCCACCAGTCCATGCCCCGGCTGGACTTATACGGCACGGTGGACGCCGCCGTATGCTGCCTGGACAGCCTGAACTATCTCACCGCCCCTGCCGATGTGCGCCGCACCTTCGCCCGGCTCCATCTCTTCATCGCCCCCGGCGGCGTGCTGGTGTTTGACGTCAACGGCCCCGCCAAATATGCCGCCCTGGATGGCCAGGTGTTTTTGGACGAGAATGAGGACAGCTATTGCGTCTGGCGGACGGAAGTGACCCGGGGTGTGTGCCACTACTACGTGGATCTGTTCCGCCGGCAGCCAAACGGCGCCTGGCGCCGCAGCTTTGAGCACCACCGCCAGCGGTACTACACCGTGGCGGAGCTGACGGCGTGGCTCCACGAGGCGGGCTTTACCGACGTTCGCACCTACGGCGACGGCGTGCTGCGCCGGCCCCGGCAGGACGAGCAGCGGATTTACTTCTCCGCCATTCGGAAATAAACCATTGCCCCGCTCCTTCGGGGGCGGGACTCTTTTGCAAAGGAATGACTATCATGGATCGTATTGTAAGAGCAATTTCTTCTGACGGCATGGTGCAGGCGGCGGCTATCAGCAGCCGCGGAATCGTAGAGCGTGCCCGTCAGATTCACCACACCCTGCCGGTGGCCACGGCGGCGTTGGGCCGGGCGTTGTCCGGCTGCAGCCTGATGGGCAACGCCCTGAAGGGCCACGGCGCCAGCCTGACGCTGCAAATCAAGGGCGGCGGCCCCTTAGGCACCGTGCTGGCGGTGTCCGATGCGGAGGGCAACGTCCGGGGCTACGTGGTCAACCCCGCCGTGGACCTTCCCCTGCGGCCGGACGGCAAGCTTGACGTGGGCACTGCCGTGGGCAGCGAGGGCACGCTGACGGTCATCAAGGATCTGCACATGAAGGAGCCCTACGTGGGCACCGTGGACCTGCTGGGGGGCGAGATCGCCGAGGACATCGCCGCCTACTTTGTGGAGTCGGAGCAGATTCCCACCGCCTGCGGGCTGGGGGTGCTGGTGGACCGGGACCAGAGCGTCAAGGCCGCCGGCGGCTACCTCATCCAGCTCATGCCCGGCGCGGGGGAGGACACCATCTGCAAGGTGGAGGGCGGCATCATGGCGGCCCCCAGCGTGTCGGCTCTCCTGGCGGAGGACGACGACCCGGAGCACCTGCTGCGCACCGTCATGTCCGACTTTGACCTGAAAATCCTGGAGTCCACCCCCGTGGAATACCGCTGCTACTGCTCCCGTGACCGGGTGGAGCGGGCGCTGATCTCCCTGGGCCGCGACGAGCTGGAGGCCATTCTCCGTGACCAGGGCGGCTGCCAGATGACCTGCCAGTTCTGCGACGCGGTGTACGATTTCTCCGCCGCTGATCTGGAAAAGCTGCTGCAGGAGATTTGACAGACCCAAAAAACGCAACAGACCGCAAGCCGTGCGGGCCGCAAGCCATGGGCTTGCGCAGATTGTCAAAAAAGCATCGCAGATTTCGCGCCCGCAGGCGCGAACCCATGAAATCCGAAAAAAGTGACGACATGCGCGTCACTTTTTTCACATCTCAGGCTACGAAGTGTGCGAATAGTGCGCCAGAGGCGCACTATTCGTGCGCGCAGTAGACTGCAATCTCATTGTCAAAAAACGGCGGAGCCGTTTTTTGACAGGCTCCGCAAGCCATGGGCTTGCGGCCTTTTGTCGAAACGGGATGGAAATTTTCTCCATAGCAGCCTTTGACATACGCCCCACGCTATCCTATAATGTGGAGGAAATGATTCATACCGGGAAAGGAGATTATCCCATGTTGTTTTCTGCCAAAGAGGCCATCCGCCGCCGCAAGAGCGTCCGCACCTTTGACGGCACCGGCATCACCGTGGCCCAGCGGGAGGCCCTGCTGGCCTATGTGGCGGACGCCGCCAATCCCTTCGGCGTGCCGGTGGAGTTCCGCCTGCTGGACAGCGCCGCCCACGGCCTTGCCAGCCCTGTGGTGGTGGGGGCCGACCTGTATCTGTGCGCCAAGGTGGGCCGTCAGCCCCACTACGAGCTGGCCTATGGCTACAGTTTCGAGAGCGCCTGTCTCTACGCCGCCTCTCTTGGCCTGGGCACGGTGATGCTGGCCGCGTCCATCAACCGCCCCGCCTTTGAGGCCGCCATGGCGGTGACCCACGGCGAGGTGATGGCGGTGGCCAGCCCTGTGGGCCACGCCGCCCAAAAGCGTTCCGTCCGGGACACGCTGATGCGCAAGGGCTTGAAGGCCGACGACCGCATTGCCTTTGAAAAGCTGTATTTCCGTGGCGATTTCTCCGCCGCCCTGTCCCCGGCCCAGGCGGGGGACTTCGCCTCCGCGTTGGAGCTGATGCGCTGGGCCCCCTCCGCCACCAATAAGCAGCCCTGGCGGGCGGTGGCGGCAGGCGACACCGTCCATTTCTACGAGGCGCGCACCATGCGGGACACCCCGCTGGGGGACATCCAGAAGGTGGATATGGGCATCGCCCTGTGTCATTTCGACCTGACCATGCAGGAGGAGGGCCACGCCGGCCGCTTCGTGTTCGCCGACCCCGGCCTCGCCGCCCCGGAACGCACGGAGTATATCGTGTCCTATGTGAAAGAGAAGTAAAGCCATTGTGACAAAAATGCCGTCAGCCCGAAAGCTGACGGCATTTTCTATGCGGCTTTATTTCGCGTAGCTGCCCAGGAAAGCAAGGCTCTCTTTGGGATGGCGCTCCATGGTGGCCCGATCCACCGCCATCAGGCCAAAGGTCATGGCGTAGCCCTTTTGCCACTCAAAGTTGTCCATCAGGCTCCAGTAGCAGTAGCCCTTGACGGGGATGCCGTCGCTGACGCAGCGTTCCACACCGGCCAGCGCCTGGCGGATGAATTCCACCCGGCGGCTGTCGTCGGCCACGGCCACGCCGTTTTCCGTCACGATGAGGTCGCCGTGGAAGTCCTGGGCCACCTTGCGAATCACGTGCTCCAGCGCCTGGGGGTAGAACTCGTACTCCATCTGGGTCAGCTCCGCGCCCTGGGGGGCGGGCAACTGGCCCTGGGGGCCGAACAGGGTGCGGGTGTAGTTCTGCACGCCCAGGAAGTCATCGTCCTGGATATAGGGCAGATAGTGGCGGAACTCCTCGTCCCACTCCGCCGCAGCGGCGGCCTCGCCGCCCTCTGTCGCCTGGCAGTCGTGCATGGAGAGGGTGATGCCCACCTGCATATCGGGGTACAGGGCTTTGATGGCCGCCTTGGCCGCCTGGTGGGCCCGGAACACCAGAATGTCGCCCTCCGCCGTGCGGGAGGAGACGAAGATCTGGGGCTGGGGCGTGCCGAACACCTGGGCGTTCTCCATGGCGGCGAACTTCATGTTCTCCATCATCTTCTCGAAGTTCATGCCCACCTGGACGGTGCCCTCGGCGCTCTTGGCCTGGGCCGCCTGCTGGGCCATCAGCATATACCGCTTGGAGATGGCGGCCAGCTGCAAGCCCATGTTGGCCTCATTGATGGTGCAGATATAGCGCAGCTCGCCGCCCAGTTTTTCCGTTACATAAGCGGCGTAGCGGCGGAAGTACTCGATGGTGCTCTCCGCCTCCCAGCCGCCCTTGCGGATGAGCCACGCCGGGGAGGTGAAGTGGTGGAGGGTGACGATGGGCTCTACGCCGTTTGCCTTGCAGCAGGCGATGACCTTGCGGTAATGCTCGATCTCCTGCTCGTCAAACTTGCCCTCCTCCGGCTCGATGCGGGCCCACTCGATGGAGAAGCGGTAGGCGTTGAGCCCGGCCCGGGCCAGCAGTGCAATGTCCTCCTCGTAGCGGTGATAGTGGTCGCAAGCCAACCCGCTGGGCTCGGCAAAGCTGGTGTGGGGCAGCAGCTCCTGGGCCCAGTAGTCGCTGTGGATATTGTTGCCCTCCACCTGATGGGCCGCCGTGGCGGCACCGATGAAAAATCCCTTGGGAAAAGCCATGTTTTGCCCTCCTTATGACAGTTTTACACACTTGCCGTGGGTGATGCCGTTTTCGTTAAAGGTGTCCACTTGCACCCAGTAGTCCCGGCCCTTTACCAGCGCGCCCACCCGGTGGGCCCCGGCGGCGAACACCATGTCGCTGTGGTACAGCTTTTCGGGGTCGTTGCCAAAGAGGATGTTGTAGCCCACGGCGCCCTCCACGGGCGCAATGTCCACGGTCATATCCAGACCGTTGCCATCCCGGCGGCAGGTAAAGTCCGCCGCAGCGGGAGCTTCGCCGTTCCCCAAACCGAACACCCGCAGGCCCGACACGCAGGGGGCCTGGCCGTAGGGCACCGCCATGTCCTGCAGCCGCAGGTACCGGGCGCCAAAGCCCTCGGGGCGCACCACCAGGTCGTGGCTCAAATCCGTCTCCGCCGCCGACTTGTCCTCAATGGTGAACCAGTTCTCGCCGTCCTCGCTGCCCAGCAGCTTCCACTGGGTCAGCAGGTCCCGCTCCTCAATGTACCGGGCCTGGGAGCCGGGGCGAATGGCGCCGGGACAGGGGACGTCCAACTTGCCGTCGGCGAAGTTCACCTGCACGGCCCGGACGTCGTAGACCTTGCCCAAATCCACCTGCAGCCACTCCTCACGGCTGTTTGACCCTGCCTGCCACCAGGTCTGCACGTTCTCCTCCGTAGCCTTTTCCGGGCCGCAGTCGTGGGCGGCGGAGGAGGCGGAGGCAGCCTTCCCGGCGCTGAGCAGCAGCCATGCCGGCTCCGCCCAGGGGTCAGCTTGCAGCGCCTCCACCGACGTGGGCCAGTCGCCGTAGCGCTGGTTGCAGTAGAGCTGGCCGTCCCGGTCAAACCCGGCGCGCCACAATCCCACCCGGCGCTCAAAGTCGTGGTTGACGCTGATGCGCATGGTGGCGGTGTGCCACCAGCAGCCGCCTTTGTCCTCCATGGTGGAGCCGTGGCCCGCACCGGGCAGGAAGCCGCCGGGCTTGTAGGAGTAGGGGGCGTTGTCCGCCAGGCGGAAGGGCCCCAGGGGGCCGTCGCCTACGTACACGCCGTCGGAATAGGTGTTGTACTGGGTGCCGGGGGCGGCGTACTGGAGGTAGTATTTGCCGTCGTGCTTGTCCATCCAGGCCCCCTCGATGTAGGGCCGGTTGGAGAACATGCCCCGGATGAGGGGCTTCACATTTTCGGGGATCATGCTCTCCGGGATGCCCTGGGCCTTGTGGAAAGCCTCATATTTGGCGTCAATCTCCGCCTCCGAGGCGGGGAAGAGACTGTTGTTCTCGCCGAAGCGCTCGTAGCCGATGTCGAAGGGATGGCCCTCGATCAGCACCAAAGGCTCCCCCTTGGGCGCCATGGTGTCCCGATCCAGCTCCACGCCGTAAATGGGGGTCACGTTGGAGCAGCCCCAGTAGAAGTACACCCGGCCGTCGTCGTCCACAAACAGGTTGGGGTCCCAGAAGGGGAAGGAGCCCTCTATTTTCTCATAGGGGCCGTGGAGAATGTCCTTCGTCCGGTATCTGTCGCAGTTCTCCTCCCGGCGGGAGGCGCAGAAATACACCCACTCGCCCATCACCCGCACGTCCGGAGCGTAGTCATACAGGGGCAGTTCCTCCGGCAGGCGGTGGTTTTCCCAATGGGCCAGGTCGTCGGACACCCACACCCCCAGGGTCATGGAGGCGAACAGGTAGTACCGCCCCTGAAAGAGAATCAGGGACGGGTCGGCGGCCTCCCGGCAGATTTGCAGCGCGCCGCCCCTGCGGGGGTCGGCGTTGAATTGATAGCGATAATTTACGTTAATCGGATTGCAAAAAAAGTTCATTTTGTTCTCCTTTTTCACTTCCGCTCGTTCAGCCACTGGGCACTGCGGGTAAGGCTCTTGACGGGGTCCTTGTCCACCCAGTTGCGGTGGCTCTCCAGCACCACGTCCTCCACGCCGTTCCTGGCGGCGATGGCCCACAGCCGTTCCAAATCCATGTTGCCATCCCCCAGCTCCATGCTGTCGCATTTGAGGATGGGGGTCATGGCGGGGCCGGATTGGCGGGCGCCCCGGTCGTTGATGTGCCACAGCTTCATCCGGGAGCCCAGCCGCTCCATCCAGGCGGCGGCGTCGGCGCCGCCGTCGGTGAACCAGTAGCTGTCAAACTCGAAGTTCACCGCCTCCGGGTCGGTATCGGACAGCAGTACGTCGTAGGCCCGCAGCCCCGGCGCCACGTGGAGCAGCTCCACGTTATGGTTGTGGTAGAGAAGCTGCACGCCGTGGCGCTGCAGCGCCTGGCCGCAGCGGTTCAGCCGGGCCGCCAGGTCCCGCACAGCGGTTTCATCGGAATAGTCGAAACGGTACATGCCGGTAATCACCACCGTGTGGGTGCCGAAGCGGAGGGCCTCGTCCGCCACCGCGTCCACCTCCCGTTCCAGGGAGCCCAGGTCGGCGTGGAGGGAGGCCACGGCAAGGCCGCTCTCTTGCAGCAGCGCGTGCCAGTCCAGCTTGCCGCCGTTGCCGGTGGGCATGCCGGCGGCACGGGTCATCAGCCGCACCATCATGGACGAGGGGTGCACCATGAATCGGTTCAGCTCCACGCCGTCATAGCCGGCGGCCTTAATGGCGGCCAGGGTGTTCCGTGCCTGTTGGGGGCTGCCGGTGACGGTGCCCAGCATGATTTGTTGTACGTAGGTTCTCATGGGTTTTCATCTCCAACTGCCGCCTTGCCCCGGGGAACGCTCCCCGGGGCAATACGGCGAAATTATGCTTTTTTGATGCCCTGCAACACGCGGTTGAGCTGTTTGATACTCTCCTCATCCGCGCCGCCCTGCTTCAGCAGGCTCAGCATGGTCATGCGGCCCATCATCCGCTGCAGCGCCGGGTTGTCCTTCACCGCGTCGGCCACGTCGCCCCGCTCGGAGGCGCCCTTGGCCATCATGGCGTCCACAATGGCCCCGGCCTGGGGGTGGCTGCGGATCTCGCCCAGAGTGTCGTTAATGGAAAAGCAGGTGGGGTCGACGTCGCCGGCGTCAAACCAGTTGGTGACGGTGGCGGCGGCCTTGTTGAAAATATAGCTCTCGTCCGGCTGGCTGACGTGGCGGATGGTCATGGCGTCGCTGACGCCCTCGCCCGCCTCCGCCCGGATGAGATGCTCGCCCAGCAGCGGCACGGAGAAGGTGAACACCGTCTCGCCCTCCGCTGTGGCGATGGGGGTGCCGTCCACGTACAGGGTGACCTTGGGCTGGTTGGAATACACCTTGATTTCCGTGGTGTCCTCACAGCGGTTTACATAACGCTTTCCGCACAGATGTACAAAGGGCTCGGTTTTGTTCCAGGCCGCCTTGTAGAGGTAAAAGGCGTCCTTGCGGAGCTGACGGTCGAAGGTGACAAGGCCCTTCTGGTTCTCGCCGTGCTTGCCGCCCTCGTCCCGGCCGTCGGCAGCGAAGTCGAACAGGTTCCACACGTGGGTGGCCCAAAGCCAGGGCCGGGCGTTGATCATTTTCAGCATGTGCTCGTGGTACAGCGCCTGGTATTCCTCGGTGTAGTCGCCCTTCTCGGAATGAGAGGAGTGGAAGGCGGGATTGGCGTCGGCGCCGTATTCCGAGAAGCCGATGACCCGCTGGGGGTACTTGGCGTGATACTCGTCAAAGAACTCGTCGGTCTGCGCCAGCTCACCCAGATACCAGCCGAAATACAGGTTATAGCTGTTGATGTCGGGGATTTCCAGAATGGGGCTGTCGATCTCCAGCATGAACACGTCCGCCATGGTGGTGAGGCGGGTGGGGTCCATCCGGTGGCACAGGTCGTTGAGGGCCCGGTGGTTTTCCAGCAAATCCTCATTGACGGCGCTGGCGGCGGTGATCTCGTTGGAGAGGCCCCACACGGCGATGGAGGGATGGTTGTAGCACTGGGTAATCAGCTCCCGCATCTGGTCGATGGTGTTCTGCCGCCCGCCGGCCATGTGCATGGTGATGTAGGGGATCTCCGCCCACACCACGATGCCGTTTTCGTCGCACAGGTCGTAGAACTCCCGGGCGTGCTGGTAGTGGGCCAGCCGCACCGTGTTGGCCCCCAGCTCACGGATGATGGCCATGTCCTCCCGGTGCTCCTTGATGGTGATGGCGTTGCCCAGGCCCTTCCGGTCCTGGTGGCGGCTGACGCCCCGCAGGGGGTAGCTGCGGCCGTTGAGGAAGAAGCCCTTCTCCGGGTCGCAGGCAAAAACGCGGCAGCCGAAGCGGGTCGAAACCTCGTCGCCGGAGGGCAGGGTGGCGGTGGCGGTGTAAAGATAGGGGTCAAAGACGCCGTCCCACAGGTGGACGTTGTCAATGGTAAAGGTCGCGCAGCGCACCACGGTCTGGCTCTCGCCGTTTACGGTGATGGTGACGCTCTGGCCGTTGTGCCACGTCTCCACGGTGACGGTGGCGGTTTTCTTTGCCAAATCCACCACGGGGGTCACCTTGATGCCGGGGGTGCCGTCCTTCAAAAGCTCGAAATGCTCTGCGGGCACGGCAATCAGGTTCACGTCCCGGTACAGGCCGCCGTAGAAGGTGAAGTCCGCCTTCTGGGGGTACACGTGGTCGCTGTCCCGGTTGTCCACGGCGATGGCCAGCACGTTTTTTGCCGCCAGGTGGCCGGTGAGGGCCACACGGAAGGTGGCATAGCCCCCCTCGTGGATGGCCAGCTTCTCGCCGTTCAGGTACACCTCGCAGGTGTGGTTGGCGCCGCCTAATTCCAGGAACAGCCGCTCCCCCGCGGTCTCCTCCGCCGTCAGCTCCCGGACGTACCAGCAGCGTCCCCGGTGGTAGTCGTTGCCGCCGTCCTGGCCGTCGATGGCGTTCCAGGTGTGGGGCACGGTGACGGCCTCGCCCCGGGGGGCGTAGGCCATGGCCGTTTCCACAGGCAGGTCGGCTTTCAGAAACCGCCAGCCCTCATGCAATGCCGTGATGTTACGCATTCTTCGGATCTCCCTTGTGCAGCTCTTCCTCGAAGAGCTCGGCCTGGGCCTCAGCCTTTTTGTCCTCGATGCGCTTCTGCACCTCCACCATCTCGCTCTTGCCCAGACGGCAGGTGCGCATGGCCAGCAGCGTGCAGATCCAGCCCAGGATGGCCAGGCCGTAGCGCAGGAACATGGTGACGCCGAAGATGGCGCCGGTGGGGGTGTCGCCGGGCTGGGGCATGGTGGCGGTGTAGCCGATGAGGGCCACGCAGCCGGTGGCAATCAGTGCGGAGAAGGAGGACACGATCTTGTCCACCAGGGAGTAGGTGCCGGACACCACGGCGGGGATGTACTTGCCGCTGCGGTCCAGCTCATAGTCGATGATGTCGGCCATAAAGGCGGTGTTGGCGGTGGTGCCGGCCATCATAAAGCCGTTGCACACCAGCGTCAGCAGGATGTAGATGATCATGGTGATGCCGAAGCTGGCGATGGTGCCGGTGCCCACGGTGAACCAGGTGATGGTGAAGAAGGCGATCATCACCAGGTTGGCGTAGATGCAGTACTTGGCCCAGTTCACGATGGATTCCTTGTTGCCGTGCTTGCCGCAGTACCGGGCGCCGATGATGGCGAAGATGATGGACGGCAGCATACCGCCCACAGACAGGTAGGTGGCGATGGTCATGTTGCCGATGAGGATGCCGCTGAGCATGGTGCCCACGATGGCGGTGGAGCCGGCCTGCTGGGCGATCTTGTCGGAGGAGGCGGAGATGATGTAGGCCTGGAGGGGCTTATTCTTGCTGAGCACCGCCCACATATCCTTCCACTTCAGACGCTCGGCGCTCTTGTTGGTGCCCCGGAAGTTCTCGGGCTTGTCGTAGGCGGAGATGCCGACGCAGCACAGGATCACGCCCACCAGGGACACCAGCACGGTGAAGATGGCGGCGGCGGTGAGGTACGCCTGGGAGTAGTTGACGGCGTAGCCGCCGGCCTCGGTCACGGTGATTTCGCCGTACTTGGGCAGCAGCTTGGTGTTGAGGATGATGGTGAAGGCCATGGGCACCAGGTAGTTGAACACCGTCTGCCACACGCCCACAGTGGGCCGCTGCTTGGGGTCGTTGGTCAGCAGGGCGGGCAGAGTCTGGGCCGTCATGTTCACGATGGTGTAGCCGATGACGTACACCATATAGGTGATGAGGAACATGCCCACGCCGAAGCCCTTGCTGGCCGTCCAGGAGAACATGCACATCACGCCCAGGGACTGGATCAGCCAGCCCAGCAGCATCAGGGGACGAATCTTGCCGAAGGGGGTGTTGACCCGGTCATACAGGAAGGCCAGCAGCGGGTCGGTGATGGCGTCGAAAATGCGGGTGAAGGTCAGCAGGCCGCCCACCAGCAGCGTGGAGATACCGAAGCCGATGCTGGCGGCATAGGACGCCTGGCCGATGAGGGAATAGATGGCCATGCCGTTGAGGGCGTTGCAGGCCACCAGGATGATCTGCCACAGTTTGGCGCGGCGATACTGCACGCCGTCGATTTCGCTCTGGGTCAATTTCTCTTTTGCCATGATGATTCTCCTTTTTACAATAAAATATATGATTTGTTTGCCTTACGCAAGGAACTACATGGTGTGGTCGCCCGGGCCCAGCACGGCCTCTCGCCCGTCGGGCAGGATGACGCGGGCGGTGGTGTTGACCGGCAGGGAGAAGTGGTAGCGGACGGTGTCGCCGTCGTACCGCCAGCCGCTGACGATCTCGCCCACGGGGGAGAGGTATTTTGCCTGGGCGTGGCCCAGGGAGGGATGGGGCTGGGGGGCGAGGGTGATTTCGCCCCGGTCTACCCGGATGCCGCACACTCCGCCAAAGAGCCAGCCGCACACGGCGCCCTTGGAGTAGTGGTTCAGCGACGCCTTTACGTGGCCCTGCTCGTCCACGCCGTCCCACTCCTCCCAGATGGTGGTGGCGCCCCGCTTCACCTCGTAGAGCCAGCCGGGGCAGGTGGGCTGCAGCAGCAGGGCGTAGGCGGTGTCGGTGCAGCCGTTCTCCGCCAGCACCGGGCACAGGTCGGGGGTGGCCAGGAAGCCGGTGTTCAGGTGGCAGCCGCAGCGCCGCACCAGCGCGTCCAGGTCCCGTGCCGCCTGCTGCTTTTCCGTGCCGTCCAATAAATCAAATCGAATGGCCCGCACGTATTCCGCCTGCCGGTCAGAGTGAATCACGCCCTCCGGCGCCGCCAGATGGCGGTAGGCCTTTTTGGCGCCGTCTGCGATTTCCCGGTAGTGGGCCGCAGCGGCATCATCCCCCAGAATGGCGCTGATCTCCGCCAGCACCGCGCCGGACTTGGCGTAGTAGGCGGTGGCCACCTTGGGCTGGGGCTTGCCCATGGCCCCCACGCTGTCCACGTCCGGCTCGCACCACTCGCCGTAGTCCGTGCCGGTGGAAATGGTGTATTTTTCGTATGGATTGTCCTCGCCGCCGGGGGCGGGGGCGAATTTCTGCATCATCTGGGCCAGCGCCTCCGGGGGCAGATTGGCCAGCATGGCCTTGTACTGCTCGGGAATGGCGTCCATGTCCACCGCGGTCTGCTGCTGCCCGGCCCGGCTCTCCAAAAAGCCGTACCACCGGCCCATCATGTCCGCGTTCTCCTGCAAAATCCGGGCGTCGCCGCTGCGGCGGTACAGCGCCCAGGGCACCAGTATGGCGGCGTCGCCCCAGCCCACGGAGCCCGCCAGCAGCTTGGCGGTGAAGCCGGGCACGTTGTTCCGGGGGGCGATGTTGGCGACTTTGCCGTCGTCGTACTGGTTCACCCTGCATTCGCCCAGCCATTTCCGCACCACGCCGCCGCAGTCCATGAGATACAGCCCCGTGTCGATGAACACGCCCATGTCGCCGGTCCAGGCGGCCCGCTCCCGGGTGGGGCAGTCGGTGGGCACGTCGCAGAAGTTGGACTTCATGCTCCACACCGTGTTCTCCACCAGGCGGTTCACGTCCTCGTTGCCGCAGGTGAACCACCCCGTCCGCGCCATGTCGGAGTAGACGGCGATGGCGGTGAACGCCGCGTCCGTCAACTCGATGTCCGTCTCCACCCTGGCGTAGCGGAAGCCCCACAGGGAGAAGGTGGTCTTATACTCGTTGCGGCCCTCCCGGCAGGTATACACCACCTGCTGCCGTGTGCCGCCCTCCTTGTGGCGCTGACGGTCCTGGAAATTCTCCTGGGTGAAGTTGCCGTTTTCATCCAGCGTCTCGCCGCACCAGAGGGTAATGGTCTGGCCCTCCCGGGCCGTCAGGGTAAAGGAGAGGTATCCCGCCATGTTCTGGCCGAAATCCAGCACCCTTTCGCCGTTGGGGGTGGTGAAAAGACGGCCGGTGAAATGCTCCTGCTCCCGGATGGGTACGCAGTCGGCACAGCATAGGTTGGCGGTGCCGTAGTCCCGCACCGTCACGCCGTGCCACGCTTGCAATGTCCGCCGGGCGTCCACCACCTCGCCCTGCTGCATATCGTTTTCCCGGAGGGGGCCGTCCTGGCTGGCCTGCCACTGTCCGTCCGACAGGCACACCGCCGCGCCGTCCACCTCCAGCTGGAAGTACAGCGCCACGTCCTCGCCGTACAGATTCCGGTCGCCGTCCACGCCGGAGCAGCTTCTGTACCAGCCGTCGCCCAGGGTGACGGCGGCCTCATTTTCGCCGGGGTGCAGCAGCGCCGTCACGTCGTAGGTCTGGACGAACAGCCGTTTATCATAGGTGGACGTGCCCGGGGTCAACACCGCGTCGCCCACCCGCACGCCGTTCAGTGCCGCCACGTACAGGCCGTGGCAGGTGACGTACAGCCTGGCCCGGTGAAAGCCCTCCGCCACGGTGAACGTCCGCCGGAGAATGCTGGCGGGTTTGTGGGCCTGGGGGTCCCGGGTAAGCTCCGGGTCGATCCATTGGGCCACATAGTCGCCCTGGTCCAGCAGGCCCATCTCAAACCAGGCCTCCCGCCACGGGCCCGCCGCGCCGTTTTCGTCCCACAGCCGCACCCGCCAGTCGATGCGCTCCCGGCTGTGGACTTCGCCGCCGAAAAGGGCCCCCATCTCCCGGCTGGCCACCTTGCCGCTGCGCCAGACCACGGTTTCGCCCCGCCGTGCCTCGACCTCGTAGGCCGTCTGGGCCACGCCGCCCTGGCACAGCCAACTCAGCCGGGGCTGCCGCGTGCCCAGCCCCAGGGGATTCACCAGATATTCCGTTTTCAGTGCCCGCGCTTCCATGGCTGCCATCCTTTCTTGTTTCACTCTTTCGCCATATCGGAGAAAAGGGATATTTTCACCGAAATTGAAATCAATTCTTGCTATTTTTCCAATAATATGGTTTCATTATAGTAACGCAGGGCAACACCGTAAAGCCACTGATTCACGAAAAGTTACACTCATTCGTGTTCTTTGCGCCGCCCAAACGGAAAGGGGAGAGGCACCATGGAATCCCATATCACCCAGGCCGAGCAGAATCTCCAACTGCTCCAGGCCATGATACCGGCCAACGAGCAGTTCTACGTCTGGTGCTTCACCCGGGACGGCCGCTGCCTCGGCACCTCCTGCCCCGACGAGGACAGGCCCCTGCTGGAGCGGGCGTTTCACCGCTTCGGCGGCTGGGCGAAGGCCCTGGCGGCGGCGGAGGCGGGGGAGCCCCGGCTCATCGGCTCCCCCATCGGCTTGCAGTGGGCCGTCACCTTTGAGGCGGAGCGCCGGGGCAGCCTGGTGTTCGTGGCGGGCCCCGTGTTCTACACCCTGCCCACCGAGTCCCAGCTTCGCGGCACCCTCCGCCGGTATACCGACGACGTGGCCGACGCCCGCTGGGCCGCCGCGCTGCTGCGCCGCCTGCCCTTCCTGCCGGTGATGCCCTACGCCATTTTCAGCCGCTACGTGATGATGGTGCATAACGCCCTCACCGGCAGCCGGCTGGACCTGTCCGCCCTGCAGCAAACCGCCGCCCCCGGCCATGCCGCCCCCGCCCCCCAGGGCCGTGACCGCACCAAGGTCTACCAGGCCGAGCGGGCCATGCTGCAAATGGTGCGCAACGGCGACATCAACTACCAGCACGCCTTGAACCTGTCCTCCAGCCTCAGCCCCGGCGTGCCGGTCCAGGGGGAGGACCCCTTGCAGCAGACCCGCATCAGCATCATCGTCTTCACCTCTCTCGTCTGCCGCGCCGCCATCGAGGGCGGTCTCAGCCCGGAGGTGGCCTATCCCCTGGGCGACGCCTACATCGCCTCCGCCGTCCGCAGCCGTGACACCGGCGAGCTCAGCGCCCTGGCCCAGACCATGTACCACGATTTCATCTACCGCGTCCACAACCTCCGGGTCAACCCCGATTACTCCCCCGCCATCCAGAAGTGCTGCACCTATATTGAATTGAGCCTGGATAAAAAGATTCGCCTGTCCGACCTGGCGGCCCTCACCGGGTATACCGAGTATTACCTCACCGATAAATTCAAAAAGGAGACCGGCATCCCCCTCTATCTCTATATCCGCTTCGCCAAAATCGAGAAGGCCAAGGTGCTCCTGGAGTCCACCGACCTGTCCGTCCGGGAGATTGCCGAGCGCCTGGCCTTCACCTCCCAGAATTTCTTCATCAAATGCTTCCACGAGGTCACCGGCTATTCTCCCGCCAAATACCGCAAGGCCTTTGCGTCCCGGTGACCGCCCCCAAAATGCCGAACCGGCAGCGCCCCCAAAAAAAGGGACGCTGCCGGTGCTTTTTTGCCCCCTGCGGTGGTAATCGGCGGCGAAAGCGGTGATAATAAAAGGTACTATGCCCATAAGGAGGATTGTATATGTCCTGTGAAAACCATGCGCTGGCCCGGTTTGTGGCCCATCTGGAGCAGGAGGAGCGCAGCCGCTGCACCGTTGAGAAGTATCGCCGGGATGTGGCCTGTTTCCTGGCCTTTGCCGGAGGCCGGGAGGTGACCAAAGCCCTGGTGATGGACTACAAGGCCCACTTGCAGGAGCGGGGCTACGCCGTGCGCAGCGTCAACTCCATGCTGGCCGCCGTCAACAGCTATCTTGCCTTTTCAGGCCGTGAGGACTGCCGGGTAAAGGCCCTGCGCCTCCAGCAAAGCCCCTATCTCCCCGCCGAGCGGGAGCTGACCCGGGAGGAGTTCCGGCGGCTGCTGCAAGCGGCCCGCCGCCGACCCCGGCTGCAAATGGTGCTGCAAACCATTGCCGCCACCGGCATCCGCATCTCCGAGCTGCAATATTTCACCCTGGAGGCGGTGCGCCGCGGGGAGGTGGGCATCCACGCCAAGGGGAAATACCGGGTCATCCTGCTCGCCCCCGATTTGCGCCGCCTGCTGCTGTCCTACGCCGCCGATCTGGGCATTGGCAAAGGCCCTCTTTTCGTGGGCCGATCGGGCCGCCCCCTCCACCGCAGCACCGTCTGGCGGGCCATGAAAAATCTGTGCGCCGCGGCGGGCGTAGACCCCCGCAAGGTGTTTCCCCACAGCCTGCGCAAGCTGTTCGCCCGCTGCTTTTACGCCGTGGATAAGGATATCGCCCGGCTGGCGGACGTGCTGGGCCACAGCAGCATCAACACCACCCGCATCTACATCATGACCTCCGGCGAGGAGCACCGCCGGTGTCTCCGCCGCACGGGCCTGGTGCTGCTGGGCAGCAAAAAAGCCGCCGCAACATAATGTTGATTATGT
>CAMKGX010000039.1 GCA_946412355.1 uncultured Clostridia bacterium | reverse complement strand
ACCTCCGGCTGGGGGTGATGATGGGGCGGATAGGAGGACCACTTGCCGGGGAAGTTGAGGACCTCGCCCAGGACCATGTTGGAGAAAGGCGCGTTCTCGTAGTCGAAGAAGGTCTTGATCTCCCGGCGCATGGCGCCCATGAGCTCCCCCTTGGCCCCGGCGTGCTGGATCTGGACCGTCTCGGGGGTGTAGAGCACGGGCTCGTAGTCCCGCTCGTTGACGGTCTGCTGGATGAACAGCTCCGCGTGGGATTTGGCGATCAGGCTGATTTTGGTCCGCCGAGGGGCCAGCAGGCAATAGGCCTCGTGGCGGAAGCAGTCGGGACGTTCGATCAGGACCGTTTTCTCCCCGTAGGTCAGCTCCGCGGTACCTTCGAACAGCAGCACGGCGGTCTCCTTTTCAGGCTCGTAAATGGCGTAGGCGTCGCCCGGCTCCAGCACCAGCAGTCCCACGTCCATCATGGTGCCGAGATCGTCCCTGGCAGCGTCGATATACACGTTGTAGCCCCTATGGAGCTCTTTGTCAAAATACATATAGTCTCCTTTACAGCCCCGTGTGCTCCGCGATATACCTGCGGCCCTTGATGGCGTATTCGAGGGGGTTCGCCTTGGCGGGGTCCTGCTCGGCCTCCACCAACAGCCAGCCCTCATATCTGGCGTCGGAAAGGACCTGGAACACCGGGTCGAAATCCACGTCCCCGTCCCCAGGCACGGTGAAGGCCCCGTTGCGCACGGCGGTCAAAAAGCTCCAATCCTTGTCCCGGGCTTCCTTCACCACGGAAAGGCGCATGTCCTTCAGGTGGACGTGGCCCACCCGGTCCACGTACTTTTTCAGCATGGCCAGGGGGTCCTCCCCAGCGAAGGTGAAGTGGCCCGTGTCGTAGCAGAGGAACACGTAGCGGGGGTCGGTGTTTGCCATCATCCTGTCCGTCTCCGCCGCCGTCTGGACCACTGTGCCCATGTGGTGATGGAAGCAGAGCTTGAAGCCCCGTTCTACGGCCGCCTTGCCCAGAGCGTCCAATCCCTTGCAGAGGCGATCCCACTCCCCGTCGTCCATGACGTGTTTGTGGTTGCCGGTCAGGATGGGGGTGTCCACCTGGCCCTGGATGGAGTAGCTCTGCTCGGACACGTTGATGCGGTCCGCGCCCACGGCGGCCAGGAAGTCTAGCTCTCGGTTAAAGTCCGCCAAATTCTCCTCCAATGATTTGGTCAGCAAAAAGGAGGAGAACCAGCGGCTGGCGATCCGCATGCCTCTAAGGTCCAGCTCCCACTTCAGCTCCTGGGGGTCCTTGGGGTACTTGTTGCCGATCTCGCAGCCGGTGAACCCCGCCAGGGCCATCTCGCTGACGGTCTGGCGGAAGGTGTTCTCCGCTCCCAGCTCCGGCATGTCGTCGTTGCACCAACCGATAGGCGCGATGCCCAGCTTGACTTTTTGAGGATCAAACATTGCCATAAGTACGCTCCTTTTCAAATTCTTGCCACGCCGCTGTCCCGGGCTGCCTGGGCGACGGCTGCCGCCACCGCCGGACCTACCCGCTTGTCGAAGGCGCGGGGGATGATGTACTCGGCGCTCAGCTCCTCGTCGCTGATGAGTCCGGCGAGAGCCCTGGCAGCAGCCATCTTCATCTCCTCGTTGATATCGCTGGCCCGCACGTCGAAGGTGCCCCGGAAGATGCCGGGGAAGGCCAGCACGTTGTTGATCTGGTTGGGGAAATCGCTGCGGCCGGTGGCGATCACCGCCGCGCCGCCCGCCTTGGCGTCGTCGGGGAAGATCTCCGGCGTGGGGTTGGCGCAGGCGAAGATGATGGCATCCCGGTTCATGGTCTTGACCATGTCCGTGGTGACGGTGTTGGGGGCGGAGACGCCGATGAACACGTCCGCACCCACCAGCATATCGGCGATGGAACCAGCCCGGCGCTCCAGGTTGGTCACCTCAGCCATCTCCTCCTTGATCCAGTTGAGGCCGTCCCGACCCTTATAGATGGCGCCCTTGCGGTCGCACATGGTGATATGCCGGAAACCTGCCGCCAGCAGGAGCTTCACGATGGAGACCGCCGCCGCACCGGCGCCGGAGGTGACGATCCTCACGTCCTCCTTCTGCTTGCCCACCACCTTCAGGGCGTTGGTGAGCCCCGCCAGGGTGATGACCGCCGTGCCGTGCTGGTCGTCGTGGAAGATGGGGATGTCGCACTTTTCCTTGAGCTTGCGCTCGATCTCGAAGCAGCGGGGGGCCGCGATGTCCTCCAGATTGATGCCTCCGAAGGAGCCGGAGAGCAGGTATACGGTGTTGACGAACTCGTCCACGTCCTTGGTCTTGATGCACAGGGGGAAGGCGTCCACGTTCCCGAAGGATTTGAAGAGGACGCACTTGCCCTCCATGACCGGCATGCCGGCTTCGGGGCCGATGTCGCCGAGGCCCAGGACCGCGGTGCCGTCGGTGATGACCGCGCACAGATTGTGGCGGCGGGTCAGTTCATAGCTCTTATTGATATCCTTCTGGATCTCCAGACAGGGCTGGGCCACGCCGGGGGTGTAGGCAAGGCTCAGATCCTCCTTGTTGTTTACGGGCACGGTGGCTACCACCTCGATCTTGCCCTTCCATTCCCCGTGCAGCCGCAGGGATTCCTTTGCGTAATCCATAAAACTATCTTCCTTTATCTTGTGATGACTTTCGGCAATGTGGAGCCGCCGTAGGGCATGCTCAGCACCCGGGCGTCGGGGCCCAGCTTTTCAAAGGCCCTGTCCAGGGCCGCCTGAGCCGAGGGCTGGGGCACCAGGAACAGGGAGCGGACGAACTCATCGTCCAGCTCGCTCACCAGATCCACTTCCGCCCGTTCCAGCACCATGGCGATGGCCGCCGCCTTGTGGCCCCCCAGCCTGAACTCCCGCTGGATGCGCTCGATGAGGGAATGGGCCGTTGGCGCGGAGGTCATCCATTCCTCGAAGGTCTTTTCTCCCAGCCCCTCCCGGCAGGAGCCGATGAGGATGATGACGCCGCCGTCCTTCACAGCGTGCTTGGCGTTGTCCAGAGCCTTCTGGGTCTGGTACAGGTTCAGGTCCTTGGGCGCGCCGCCCTGGGAGACCAGAACGATGTCCGCGGCCTCAGACAGCTCCTTGCGATAGAGGGCGTCCAGAAAGGCGCAGCCCGCCCGATGGGCTTTGGTCACGTCCCCGGCCACGGCCCGCAGGATCTCCTTATGCTCGGAAAGGACCACGTTCACGATGAAATCGACGCCCACCATGGCCGCCGCTTCCTCGATGTCCAGGCGAAGGGGGTTCCCCTCCAGGTTTCCGGCGCAGCACTCCGGCAACACCATGCGGCTGTGGTTCGCCTGGATGGCGGCCCGGGTGGAGACGCCGGGCATGATGGCCTTGGCGCCGCCGGAATAGCCGGCAAAATAGTGATATTCGATGTTGCCCAGGCAGATGCGCCGATCCGCCTCCGCCACGACCCGGGTGATGTCCACGGGGGTGCCCCGGGAGGTCGTGCCATAGGAGACGCAGTCATCGGGGTCGCTGTCCATGCACTTGATCTCGGAATAGGCACGCTCTCCGGCCAGCTTCCGATGCTCCTCGTCTGTTTGGCGACGATGGCTGCCCAACGCAAAGACCAGGGTGACGTCCTCCGGCCGGACGCCGCCCGCATAGAGCTCATCCAGTAGGGCGGGCATGACCCTGGCCGTGGGCATGGGCCGTGTGATGTCGCTGGTGACGATGGCTATGGTCTCCCCGGGACGAACAATGTCCCGGAGCCGGGGGGTACCGATGGGCTCTTGCAGGGCCCGGGCTACCTCCGCCTCGCCAGTGAGGCCCAGGGGCACGTCGTTGGCGTGGAGCTCCCCGATCAGATTCCGTTCGGGGACCTCCACCTCCTGAACACCTGTGCCAAATCCAAAGGTCAGCTTCATTTCGCTCTCTTTCTGGCGACAACGGCCTTGACCTGCGCCTCAATGTGGGCCGCCGTCAGGCCGAACCGCTTCTGCAGGTATCCCTGGGTGCCCACCTCGCCGAACTCGTCCTCCACGGCCACGCAGGCGGCGGGCACGGGGCAGCCCTCGGCCAGGGCTTCCAGCACCGCCGTATAGAGGCCCCCATGCCGGTTGGCGTTCTCCGCCACCACCACGGCGCCGGTCTTCTTGGCCCAGGCCAACACGGCTTCAGTATCGAGGGGCTTGATGGTGAAGCAGTCCACCACCGCTACGGACACGCCCTGCTTCTCCAGGGACAGGGCGGCCTGCATGGCCTCGTGGAGCATGATGCCCGCGGCGAAGACCACCGCGTCGGTGCCTTCCCGCAGGGTGACGGCCTTGCCGATGGGCAGCTCTGTCCCGTCTTCATAGACCCTGGCCATCTGCTTGCGGCCCACCCGGATATACTTGACGCCGGGGCGGTAGACGCACTGCTTGAGCACGCTCACCAGGCAGGTGGGATCGGACACGTCGATCACCGTGCTGCCGGGCAGGACGCTGTAGAGAGCCACGTCCTCGAAGGGCATGTGGGTGCCGCCGTTCATGGCCGCCGTGACGCCGGGATCCGTGCCGATCACCGTGATGTCGTTCTTGCCGTAGCCGCCGGAGAGGAAGATCTGGTCGTAGCAGCGCCGGGACGCGAAGGGCCCGAAGGAGTGGATGATGGGCCGATAGCCCGCCACGGCGAGGCCCGCGGCCACGCCGGCCATGTTGCTCTCGGCAATGCCGCAGTCGATGGCCCGATCGGGGTTCTGCTTGCCCCACTTCAGGGTGCCGGCGCAGCTCATCAGGTCCGCGTCCAGATAGATGGCGTTCTCATCCTCGGTCACGATCTTTTCAATAGTGGCGCCAAGGACCTCCTTGCAGGGGCGCTGGTCCATTTCACCGGTATATGCGATCTTCATACTCAACCCTCCAAGGCGGCCAGATCCGCCTGCAGCTCTCCCATCCAGCGGGCGTACCGCTCGTCGTTGATGGGCATGCTGTGGTTCATCTCCGTGTTCTCCGCCTCGGCGATGCCGTGGCCCTTCACCGCATCCAGCACGATGGCGTAGGGCTTGTCGCCCCCCTGCCGCGTCCGCTCCAAGGCGGCGGCGATGGCTTCCACGTCCCCGCCGTCCACCTGCACGGCATCGAAGCCGAAGGCCTCCATCTTGGCGGCGATGTTTCCTAAAGGCAGCACCTCGTCCACCCGGCCGTCCAGCTGCTTCTTGTTCCAGTCGATAAGGACCGCCAGATTGCTGAGCTTGTGGGCCGCGGCGAAGGCGAAGGCTTCCCAGCACTGACCCTCGTCCAGCTCACCGTCGCCCACGATGAGGAACACCCGGTTCTTCCGGCCCTTAAGCCGGTTGCCCAGGGCCAATCCAGCGGCCTGGGAGGTGCCCTGGCCCAGGGAGCCCGTGGTCACGTCGATGCCGGGGGTCTTGTTCCGATCGCAGTGGCTGGGGAGCCGGGTGCCGCCCTGGTTCAGGGTCTTCAGCTCCTCATAGGGGAAGTAGCCCTTCAGAGCCAACGTCCCGTAGACCGCGGGGCCGGCATGGCCCTTGGACACCACCAGATAGTCTCGATCCGGCCACTGGGGGTCCTCCGGCCGCACGTTCATCTCCCGGCCGTAGAGGACGGCCAGCACGTCTGCGATGCTCAGCGCTCCGCCCACATGGCCGGAGCCGATGGAATGGATCGCCTCCACCAGCGCCATGCGGATGCGGATCGCAAAGGCCTGCAGCGCTTTCTTTTCCGTCAGTTCCATATGTTTTCCTTTTTCCTTTCACAGCGGCAGGCCGGAGCCATGCCGCAAAGCCCTGATCACAGGCAGCTCCTCCCCGCTCAAAAAGCGGATGAGCGCGCCGCCGCCGGTGCAGATATAGCCCATCTGCTCCGTCAGTTTGTATTTCTCCGTGGCGGTGATGCTGTCGCCGCCGCCCAAGACCACAAATCCCGCCGTGTCCGCCAGGGCCTGCCACACGGCCTTGGTGCCGAGCTCGCTCTCCGCCTTCTCGAACACGCCCATAGGGCCGTTGACGAACACCGTTTTGGCGCTCATGATCGTCTCCCGGTAGAGTGCCGCCGTCTTTGAGCCGACGTCCACCGCGGCCGCATCCGCCGGGATCGCCCCCGGCTTCCCTTCCTGCCGCTGACCGTCTTTGACCCAGCTGATGTCCACGGGCAGGACGATCCTGTCTCCGTAGGCTTCGTAGATGGCCTTGGCCTTTTCAAAGAACTCGGTGTAGTTGGAGGCGGCGATGAAGTCATAGCTGCCCTGGCCGATCTGCTGACCGAGAGCGATCAGGAAGATGTTGGCCACCAGGCCGCCGGTGAGGATCCTGTCCGCCACGTTCCGGGAGAGGACGGTCTCCATCATCTGGAAGGCGTCGGAGATCTTCGCCCCGCCCAGGACGAACACGCAGGGACGCTTCGGCGCTTCCATGAGGCCGGAGACGGTGCAGTATTCCTGCTCGAAGAGCCGCCCCATGGCGGAGGGGAGCACCTGCTCGAAGCCGCAGAGGCTGGGCTGGTCCCTGTGGGCCGCCGCAAAGGCGTCGCACACGTAGAGGTCGCCCAGGGGGGCCAGCTTCTCCACCAGCAGGGTCTTCGCCTGCTGCTCGTGGGTCAGGCGCAGCTTCATCTCGAAGAGGGTCTGCTCCTCCGCCACGAACCGCACGTTGTCCAGCAGCAGCACCTCGCCCTCCCGGAGCGCGGCGATGGCTGCCCGGGCCGCGGGCCCGCACACGTCGTCGATCCACTTTACCTCCCGGCCCAGGAGCTCTGAAAGGACCCGGGCGTGGGGGCGGGTGGTGTAGAAGTTCTTATACTCGATGTCGCTGCCCTGGTGGGCCATGAGCACCACCTTGGCGCCCTTGTCGGAAAGCTCCCGCACGGTGGGTACGCAGGCCCGGATGCGGTTGACGCTCTTGAGGGTGCCCTTCGCCCGGTCCACCGGCTGGTTGATGTCCACCCGGCAGAGGACGGTCTTCCCCTTCACGTCCAGCTCGTCCAGCGTTCTGATTCCAAATCGCATGTGGACCCTCCTCCCGATCTTATTTGAAGCGGCCGATCTTCAGATATTCGTTGGTCTTGGCGGTGCCTTCCTCCCGGGTCAGCTGCATCTTCATGACCGCCCGGATGCCGTCGATGGTCTCGGGGATGGTGACGCTCTCCTGGGGGATGTTGATGGCGAACATGATGTCGTTGCCGCTCTCCACCACGCTGTCCTCCCAGAGGCCGATCTCGTACATGTCGCCCCGGCGGTTGCCCAGATCACGGGCGTACTTGAAGAGGCTAGCGTTGCCCTTGAAGCCCTCGTCGATGGTGACGGTGCGGATGCGGGGGTGCTTGCGGAAGGCCTCGATAGCCTGCTCCCGGGTAATCTTCTTCCCGTCCCTGGGGGTGACTACCACGGTGATGATGTGGCCGTGGGTCACGGGGGTATGGACCAGGATGCCCGTGGCTTCCACGTGAGGCATGATGGTCATGAGATCCACCGCCTGATGGGAGGGCGCCTTGTCGATCTGCAGGGCGTTGGTCAGGCCCCGGTGATAGTCGCCGGGATCGGCCACCCGGCGGATGATGGTGATGGCCACCTTTTCCACGCCATAGAGCCGGTCCAGGCAGTCCACCGCCCGGATGAGGCCCGTGGTGTTGCAGCTGGTGAGCTTCAGGTAGTTCTGGCCCACGCCCTTCTCATAGTTGGCATAGCCGTGGAAGAACACGTCCGCCACGGAGTTTTTCTCGCCGCCCTGGAAGATGGCCTTCACGCCCACCTTCTCATAGAGCTCCTTATTCTTGGCGCCCACGCCGCCTGGGGAGGAATCCAGCATGATATCCACCTTCCGGCACAGCTCCTCGAAGGTGCCCGCCACGGGGATATCGTACTTGTCGAAGGCGGCCTTGTCCGCGCCGTCCACCAGATACAGGTCGTACTTTACGTTGTTCGCACCGATCATGTCGTTTTCCCGCAGCGCGCGGATGGACAGAGTGGGGGCGAGATCCGCAATGCCCACCAGCTCCATGTCGCCCTGCATGGCGACGCCGTCCGCCAGCCGCTGTCCGATGGTGCCGTAACCGGCCACGCCTACTTTTACTTTTGCCATAATCATTTCCTCGCTTTCTTCGTGTTTTCCGGGGATGCGAAAATAACGTCCCGGTTGTTTTCACGCAGATTTTAGCATTTCATTGTTAACTTGTCAATTTATTTTGTTGTTTTCTTGTTATATTTTTGTGCTGTTTTTTGTTGACTTAACAAATTTAACAATAGAGTTGACAGTTTTGGTGTTTTGGGTTATACTGACTGCATCAAGGGCCAGTTCCATTTGAAAGGAGTGCCGCCATGCGAGACAGCCGCAGAAAAGAGATTGCCGCCTACATCACCCGTCGGGGTTCGGTCAACATGCCGGAGCTATGTGAGACCTTTCATGTATCCATGAACACCATTCGGGCAGACGTGTCCTTTCTGGAACAGACCGGTACCGTGGAGAAGGTCTATGGCGGTGTCCGCGCCGTACAGCAGCAGGAGATCCCCCTCTTCGCCCAGCGGGCCCAGCTGCACACCGAGGCCAAGCGGGCCATCGTACGGCAGGCGGCCTCTCTGGTGAACGACGGGGACACGCTGTTCGTGGACGCCGGCACCACCACCATGCACCTTCTGGATATGCTTCCGCTGGAGATCCACGCCACCATCGTAACCGGCAACCTCCACATCATTGCCCAGGCCTGCACCCGCCCCAATCTGGAGCTGATCGTGCTGCCCGGCGCGCTGAACCGCCGCACAAACTCCGTCTCCGATGTGAGCGCGCTGGAATTTTTGGGCCGCTATCACTTTGGCAAGGCCCTGATGGCGGCCACCGGTCTCTCCGCTGACGGGAAGCTGAATGTGTCCTCCTATCTGGATCATGAGATCAAGCACCTGGCCGTGCAGCAGAGCGATCACCGCATTCTTCTGTGCGACTCGGCAAAGTTCGGCGCCGCCGGTCTCATGAGCTACGCCAGTCTGAAAGATATGGACCGCCTGATCACCGACAGCCTCTGCTCCCCGGAGCTCCGCGCCCTCTGCCGCAGCTTCGGCACCTTGCTGGAGATCGCTGAATAGCAAAAGAAAGGACCCTGCCCATGTATAAGATCGAACCGCACCTGCACACCACCCACGTCAGCCGCTGCGGGCGGCTGGAGGCACAGGAGATCGTGGCCGGGTACAAGGCCGCGGGTTACAGCGCTCTCATCGTAACCGACCATTTTAACCGCACCACCTTTGACTATCTGGGTCTGGATCCTGCCGGGAAAGGCGACCGGGTCGGCGCCTTCCTGGAGGGCTATCGCCGTGTCCGGGAGGAAGGCGAGCGCCAGGGCCTGCGAGTCTTCAAGGGCGCGGAACTGCGCTTTGACGAGTGCGAGAACGACTATCTGCTCTATGGCTGGGCGGATGAGCTGCTTGCCGAGCCGGAGGAAATCTTCCGCATGGGCATCTCCGCCTTCTCCCCCATCGCCCGGGGGCTGGGCGCGCTGCTGATCCAGGCCCACCCCTATCGTCACGGCTGCACCCCGGCCATCGCCCGGTATCTGGACGGGGTGGAGGTTTACAACGCCAATCCCCGGCACGACAGCCGGGATGCGCTGGCTGTCCATTATGCGCGGGAGTTCGGTCTGATCAGCACTGCCGGGTCCGATTGTCACCGGGCCGAGGATATTGCCCGGGCAGGCATTGGCATAGAGTGCCTTCCCAGCGACTCCATGGAGATGATGCGTCTGCTCCGGTCCCGCAACTTCCGCCTGCTGAAAAACGGGGAGGTTTTTGAGCCATGATCTATGAAAAGTCCTGCGGCGCCGTGGTCTATAAGCTTGAGAACGGCCGCCGTCTGTATCTGGTGGAGCGGACCCCCTCCGGAAAAACGGTGCTGCCCAAGGGCCATGTAGAGGCCGGGGAGACCGAGGCAGAAACCGCCCGACGGGAAATATGGGAGGAAACCCATCTGGTGGTCTCTCTGGATACTTCCTTCCGGGAAATCGCAAAATACTCTCCAAAGCCCGAAAGTGAAAAGACCGTGGTCTTCTTTCTGGCCCAGCCCGTGAATTGCGACGCACGTCCCCAACCGGAAGAGGTCGACCGACTGGAGTGGCTGCCCTATGAAGAGGCCGAGGCCCAAATCACCTATCCCTCCGTGCGCAAGATACTGCGCAAGGCAGAAACTGTCCTGGCCGGGAGACAGAGAGACTGATTTCCCTCTGAAAGCGCCAAACAGTCCGAGGGAAAGCAGAAAAGTGCTCGCCCGGAAATACGACATGTACGGATCAAGGCGAAATAACCTCGAAAGACGGCGCTTTTGGGCTTAAGGCCGTCCTTTGCTGCACCAGTTTACCGCTAAAAGCGTTCAGTATGAAGTCATGACCACCGGCTAAGCCGGTGGCTTGATTAGGCCCTATAAGGGCCTTTTACTGGCACGCATCTTAAGATGCTACGAATAATTTGCCAGCCGCATTACCCGCCCCGCAGCCCGTAAACGGGCGATGCTTCTTCTACTTCGCGTTTGAAGGAATCGGAAGATTCCTCCCTATTCGCTCGCTGCGCTCGATGCTTGAAGCTAAAGCTTTTTTGCGGGACACCTCCACCGGCAGAGCCGGTGGTTTCCGAAGCAACGAAAGCACCAGCCAGGTCCTTTTGGACCTAACTGGTGCTTTTGTTGTTGCACGTTATTTTGCAACGCGCCCCCTGTCAACCGCTTGACCATGCGATTCCCCTCCCCTGGCGGGGCGGCGGGGTCAATCCCCTGCGAAATACTCTCGCATGGGGGTGAAAAGATCCAGCAGCTTGCCGCTCTCCAGGCAGGTGCAGCCGTGGATGACACCATCCGCCTTCAGCAGCGTGTCGCCGGCGCTGTTTCCGTTCACATTCCGCTGTCGCCGTAGTTGGCAAGGACGCGGGCGGAGGGGTCGTTCACGTCGCAGCCGGGCCAGCTTTTGTTGGGCATCCAGAAGTCCGCGATCATCTCCGCCTGGCCGGGGTAGTATTTTTCAAAAATCTCCCGGTACAGCAAGCTCTCCTTGGTAAACGGGCGGCCATAGGTATAGGCCATCCGCTTCTGCTCAAACTCCGCGTCGGTGTACAGGCTCTCGGCATAGGCTTTCAAATCGTCCACCATGGAGTGGCCCACCGCGTCGGAGAAGGCCGCCTTCTGCCGCCAGAGGATCTCGTCGGGCAGGAGGTGGTCCTTTTCAAAGGCATGGCGCAGGAGATACTTGCCCATATCGTAGGTGTTCATCTTGAATGCCGGATCGATCGCCATCACATATTTTACAAATTCCAGATCGCCGAAGGGCACGCGGGCCTCCAGGGAGTTGGCCGAGATGCAGCGATCGGCGCGCAGCACGTCGTACATGTAGATCTCGTCGATGCGCTTTTTTGCCTCCCGCTGAAATTCCTCCGGAGAGGGCGCAAAGTCTGTGTATTTGTAGCCAAAGAGCTCGTCGCTGATCTCCCCGGTCAGCAGGACGCGCACATCCGTCTGCTCGTGGATGGCCTTGCAGCACGGATACATGCCCATGCTGGCGCGGATGGTGGTGATGTCCCAGGTGCCGAGAGCGGCGATGACCTCCTCCAGGGAATCCAGCACCTGCTGCCGGGTCATGAAGACTTCGGTGTGCTCGGCCCCGATGAAGTCCGCCGCCGTGCGGGCGTACTTCAGGTCGATGGCGTCCACATCCATGCCGATGGCAAAGGTGCGCACATGCTTGCCCAGCAGCTTGGCCGAGATGGCGCACACCAGGCTGGAATCCAGCCCGCCGGAGAGCAGGAAGCCCAACGGGGCATCTGCGTCCAGACGCTTGTCCACGGCGAGAATCAGCCGTTCCCGGATGCCGGCGCAGATCGTGTCCAGATCCCCGTCAATGTAGGAATCAACGGTGGTAAGGTCGGCAAACCGGACAAACACCCCATCCTTCCAGTAGTGCCCCGGCGGGAAGGGCTTGACCTCATCGCACAGCCCCACCAGGTTTTTGGCCTCGCTGGCAAAGACCATGCTGCCATCGCAAAGCGTACCGTAAAAAAGCGGACGGATGCCGATGGGGTCGCGGGCGGCGATAAAACCGCCGGTCTCGCCGTCATAGAGGATCATGGCAAATTCCGCGTCCAGCTTGGCAAACATCTCCACGCCATACTTGCGGTAGAGGGGCAGGATGATCTCGCAGTCGGACTCGCTCTGAAAGACATAGCCCTCATCCTCCAGCTCCTTTTTCAGCGGGCGGAAGAGATACAGCTCGCCATTGCACACGCACATATCGCCGTTTGCGTGAAAAGGCTGCATACCCTCCTCGTGCAATCCCATGATGGCCAGGCGGTGGAAGCAGAGCCACCCATCCCCCGCACGCTCCACCCGGCTCATATCCGGGCCCCGGGAGACGGTGCGGTCAAAAAACGGCATGAATTGCTCCGGCGTCAATGTACCGGACGTGAAACCCATAATCGAACACATGATGATTCTCCTGTTCTCTCTATTCCCACTCCACCGTAGCAGGCGGCTTGGATGTGATGTCGTAGACCACACGGCTGACAGAGCGCACCTCGTTTGTAATGCGGGAGGACACCTTTTCCAGCAGCTCGTAGGGCAATCGCGCCCAGTCGGCGGTCATGAAGTCGTCGGTGTCCACCGCACGCAGCGCAACGACCCACCCGTAGGTGCGCCCGTCACCCATGACACCTACGCTGCGCGTATCGGTCAGCACGGCGAAATACTGGCTGGGCACGTTGAACGAGCCGGCCTTTGCCACCTCCTCGCAGAGGATGGCATCCGCCTCCCGAAGCGCGCGGAGCTTTTTCTCCGTGATCTCTCCCATCACCCGCACGGCAAGTCCCGGCCCCGGAAACGGCTGACGCATGACCAGCTCCTCCGGGATGCCCAGCCCCAGCCCCACAGCGCGCACCTCGTCCTTAAAAAGCATCCGCAGAGGCTCCACGATGCCGCTAAAGCCGATCCTCCGGGGCAGGCCGCCCACATTGTGGTGGCTCTTGATGACAGCCGCGCTGCCCCCGCCGGATTCCACCACGTCTGGGTAGATGGTGCCCTGCACCAGCACGTCCTGTTTTCCCAGCTTCTTCGCTTCCTCCTCAAAGACGCGGATGAACTCCTCGCCGATGATCTTCCGCTTCCCTTCCGGATCCGTAACGCCTTTGAGCCTTGCCAGAAACCGCTCTCGCGCGTCCACAACCACCATCCGCATCCGAAAGCGGCATCCAAACACCTGCTCCACCTGTTCCCGTTCGCCTTTTCGCAGCAGGCCGTGGTCCACGAAAACGCAGGTGAGGTCATCCCCGATGGCACGATGCAGCAGCACCGCCGCCACTGCGGAATCCACTCCGCCGGAGAGGGCGCACAGGACACGTTTGCCGGAAAGCTCCCAGCGCAATGTCTCTATGGACGTGGAGGCGAAATCCTCCATCGTCCAGTCCCCGGCACAGTCGCAGACGGAGAACAGGAAGTTGCGCAGCATCTGTATCCCGTATTCGGTGTGGGTGACCTCCGGGTGAAACTGCACGCCGTATAGCTTCCGCTTCTCATCCGCCATGGCGGCACAGGGGCAGCTCTCCGTAGAGGCAGTAACGGTGAAGCCGGCGGGAACGCTACGCACCGCATCCGTGTGGCTCATCCAGCAGGCGCTCTCAGGCGGCACATGGCGGAACAGGGCGCTCTCGGTATGGCGAAGCGTCACCCTGCCGTACTCGCTGCCGTTTTCGGCGGGGCAAACCTCGGCGCCTGCCATCCATGCCAGCAGCTGGTGGCCATAGCAAATACCGAGAATGGGGATGGCAAGACGGAGGATCTCCGGGTCAAACCGGGGCGAGACCGAATCATAGACGCTGCTGGGCCCGCCGGTAAAGACGATGCCCTTATAGCCCTCCCGCTGAATCTGCGCCACGGTCATGTCACAGGAGGATCTCACCTCGGCAAAAACATGCTGCTGCCGGATCCGCCTTGCAATCAGCAGGCTGTACTGCCCGCCGAAGTCCAGCACAAGGATTTTTTCCTGCATGGCGCTCACTCCACCGTCACGGATTTCGCCAGGTTCCTGGGTTTGTCGATATCGCAGCCCTTTTCCCTGGCGGTATAATAGGCCAGCAGCTGCAGCGGCACCACCGCGACGGCCGGTGAGAACAGCGTTTCCACCCGGGGGATAAAGATCACGTCGTCCGCCTGGGAGACAATGGTTTTATTGCCCTTCACCGCCAGAGCCAGCACCTTTGCCCCCCGGGCCTTGACCTCCACGATGTTGGAAAGGGTTTTGTCCATCAGCGCTTCGTTGCAGCATACGGCGATGACCGGCTGGTTTTCCCCGATGAGGGCGATGGTGCCGTGCTTCAGCTCCCCGGCAGCGTAGGATTCGGCGTGAAGATAGGAGATCTCCTTCATTTTCAGCGCGCCCTCCAGGGCAACGGCGTAATCCGTGTTGCGGCCGATGAAAAACAGGGAGGGGCTGGCATAGCGGCCGGCCAGCCGCGGCAGCTGCCAGTTCATGTCGATGGCCTGTTGGATTTTTTGCGGCAGCTGCTGCAGCTCCTTCACCAGCGCATCGTAGCGCTCCATCCCGATGCGCCCCAGCTTGGAGGCAGCGTACAGGGCGAAGAGATACAGCACCACAAGCTGGGTGGTGTAGCCCTTGGTGGTGGCCACGGCGATCTCCGGCCCGGCAAAGGTGTACAGCACATGGTCGGACAGCTTGGCAATGGTGCTGCCCACCACGTTGACAATGCCGATCACCTTCGCCCCCCGGTTCCTGCACTCCTTCAGGGCGGCGATGGTGTCCGCCGTCTCGCCGGACTGTGAAACCACCAGCACCAGCGTGTGTTCGTCCACCATGGGGTCGCTGTAGCGCAGCTCGCTGGCAAGCTCCACCTGGACGGGGATGCGGCACAGCTTTTCGATGGCATAGCGGGCGGAGCATCCCGCGTAGTAGGCTGAGCCGCAGGCAGTGATGATTATCTTGCGGACGTCCCGAAGCTCTTTCGCTTCCAGGTCGAAGTCATCCATCTGTACGCGGCCCCCCCGGATACGGGGGGCAAGGGCAGCTTTGACGGCGGCGGGCTGCTCCATGATCTCCTTGAGCATGAAGTGGGCATACCCGCCCTTTTCCGCCGCCTCCACGCTCCAGGTCACACGGCTGACGGGCTTTTGCACCTCCTGTCCGGCGCAGTTATAGACGGTGATGCTGTCCGCCGTCAGCCTGGCCAGCTCGCCATCGTCCAGATACATCACGTTTTTCGTGTGGGCCACCAGCGCCGTCACGTCCGAGGCGAAGTAATTCTCCCCCACCCCGACGCCCAGGATCAGAGGGCTTGCTTCCCGCACCGCATAGAGGACGCCCGGCGTTTCGGTGCAGAGAATACCCAGGGCGTAGGAGCCCTCCAGACGCGCTGCGGTCTTCATGACGGCAGCCTTCAAATCGCCGTTATAGTAATGCTCCAGCAGGTGGACGATGGTCTCCGTGTCCGTCTCGGAATGAAAGACATAGCCATAGTCCATCAGCTCCTGGCGAAGCGCCAGGTAGTTTTCAATAATGCCGTTGTGTACCACGGCGAAGCGCCCGTCATTGGAAAGATGGGGATGTGCGTTCTGATCCGTGGGCGCGCCGTGGGTGGCCCAGCGGGTGTGGCCTATGCCGGCGGCACCGGGAGCGCTCGCCCCGTTGTCCGTTTTTTCGCGGAGTCCGGCGATGCGGCCGCTGACCTTCTCCACCTGTATCGCGCCGTCATGGAACACGGCGATGCCGGCGGAGTCATAGCCCCGGTATTCCAGCCGCTCCAGCCCCTGCAGCAGCACCGGCGCGGCATCCCGCGCTCCGGTAAATCCAACGATTCCACACATAATGTCTCTCCTTTACAGGGCAAAAAGTAGTTCGCCGTAGGTGGGGAATGGCCAGTACTCTCTGGCGGTCATCACCTCCGCCTCATCGGCCGCGGCGCGCAGCTGCGTCATCCCCGGCAGCAGTGTATCCCGAATCACCTCGGACAGGGCGGCGGTCTCCGTCACGGCGGAGAGCTGCGCCAGCGTGGCCTCCAGCGCCTCGGCGCTCTTTGCGATCCGGTCGGACAGCGCCGAGAGTTTTTCCACCAGCTCCGTCTCATAGGCGCAGCGCAGCGTGGGCACCAGGGCACGCTTCTTGCCTGCGCCCTCCGCCACGGCGGCGCAGTAGCGGGTCACGGCGGGCAGGATCTCCTTTCGGGTCATCTCCGCCATGGTGTTGGCCTCGATGGCAATGGTCTTGCAGTAGTTTTCCAGCATGATTTCATAGCGGGAGCGCAGCTCCGTCTCGGAATAGACCTTCTGCCGCAGCAGCATCGCCATGTTCTTCTCATCCAGCAGCGCCTTCATTGCGTCGGGGGTGGTGCGCAGGTTGTGGAGGCCCCGCACACGGGTGGCCTCCTCGATCCAGGCGTCGTCGTAGCCGTTGCCGTTGAAGAGAATGCGCTTGTGGGCCTTGAGGCTCTTCACCAGCAGGGCGTGGAGCGCGGCGTCAAAGTCCGTGCTGCTTTCCAGCGCGTCGGCGAATTTGCCCAGCGTGTCCGCCACGGCGGCGTTCAGCATGATGTTGGCGCAGGCGATGGAGTTGGACGAGCCCACCATGCGGAACTCAAACTTGTTGCCCGTAAAGGCAAAGGGAGAGGTGCGGTTGCGGTCGGTGTTGTCCCGCAGGAAGCGGGGCAGGGTCAGCACGCCCAGCATCATCTCCGATCTCTCCGTTCCGGCGTAGGGCTCCTCCTTTTCCAGCGCCTCCAGCACCGCCGTCAGCTCATCGCCCAAAAAGACGGACACCACAGCGGGCGGTGCCTCGTTGGCACCCAGGCGGTGGTCGTTGCCGGCGGTGGCAACGCTGGAGCGCAGCAGGTCGGCGTATTCGTCCACGGCCTCCAGCACCGCCACCAGAAACAGCAGAAACTGGGCGTTTTCATAAGGGGACTCGCCGGGGGACAGCAGGTTCACGCCGGTGTCGGTGGCAAGGGACCAGTTGTTGTGCTTGCCGGAGCCGTTGACGCCTGCGAAGGGCTTTTCATGCAGCAGGCACACCAGGCCGTGCTTCTCTGCCACCTTCTGCATGATCTCCATGGTGAGCTGGTTGTGGTCTGTGGCAATGTTGGTGGTGGAATAGATGGGCGCGAGCTCATGCTGGCAGGGGGCGACCTCGTTGTGCTCGGTCTTGGCGAGGATGCCGAGCTTCCAGAGCTCCTCGTTCAGCTCCTCCATGTAGGCCTGCACCCGGGGCTTGATGGCACCGAAATAGTGGTCGTCCAGCTCCTGGCCCTTTGGGGGCTTGGCGCCAAACAGCGTTCGCCCGGTATAAACCAGGTCGCGGCGCTGCTTGTAAAGCCCCCTGTCCACAAGGAAATACTCCTGCTCCGGGCCCACCGCGCAGGTGACGTGGGTGACATCGCCGTTGCCGAACAGCCGCAGGATCCGCAGAGCCTCCCGGTTCAGCGCCTCCATGGAGCGCAGCAGCGGCGTCTTTTTGTCCAGTGCCTCGCCGCCGTAGGAGCAGAACGCCGTGGGGATGCACAGCACCTTCCCCTTGATGAAGGCGTAGGAGGTGGGATCCCACGCGGTATAGCCCCGGGCCTCAAAGGTGGCACGCAGGCCGCCGGAGGGGAAGGAGCTGGCATCCGGCTCCCCGCGGATCAGCTCCTTGCCGGAAAACTCCATGATGACGCCGCCGTCAGGCGCCGGGGAGAGGAAGCCGTCGTGCTTCTCCGCCGTGACACCGTTCAGCGGCTGGAACCAGTGGGTAAAGTGGGTAGCCCCCCGCTCTACGGCCCAGTCCCGCATGGCGGCAGCCACAGCGTCGGCCACCTTGGGGTCAAGAGGCTGGCCCTTCTTCATGGTCTGCTTCATGGCATGGTAGACCTGCCCGGAGAGGCGGGCCTTCATGGCGCGGTCGTCAAACACAAGGCTGCCGAATGATTCCGGTACGGATTGCATATGATTCACCCTTTCACGATTTGACTGCAAAAAAAGAGACAACGGCGCGCAGGGAGCACTGAGCCCTCTGAGACGCCGTTGTCTCAAGATGTTGGTGAGTATAGACCCGCGGGCCGGTTTTGTCAAGTTCACGCAAAGTTTTTCAGCCATTTGCATTGACAAAGTAATTCGAGTAATGGTATCTTTCAGCATATTGAACGAAGCGGAAAGGAGCCTGTCAACATGGACTTTACCGAACAGGAAGTACGCCAATATGTGGAGCAGGAGGATGTGCGCTTCATCCGCCTGGCCTTCTGCGATGTATTCGGAAAGCAGAAGAACATCGCCATTTTGCCCACGGAGCTGGAGCGGGCCTTCCGGCACGGCATCGCCATAGATGCCTCCGCCATTGCCGGCTTCGGCGGCGAGGTGCGCTCCGACCTCTTTCTGCGCCCCGACCCCACCGCGCTGGCCTCCCTGCCCTGGCGAGGCGAAAACGGCAAGGTGGTGCGTATGTTCTGCGGCGTTGCCTATCCCGACGGCACCACGCTGGAGACAGATTCCCGCGCCCTGCTGCGAAAGGCTGTGGAGCGCTCGGAAAAGCTGGGCATCTCCTTCGCTTTCGGCACGGAGATGGAGTTTTATCTCTTCAAAACCGACCAGGACGGGGAGCCCACCAGGATCCCCTTCGACCGGGCGGGCTACATGGACATCGCCCCCATGGACAAGGGGGAAAACGTGCGGCGCGAAATCTGCCTGACGCTCAGCCAGATGGGCATACAGCCGGAGTGCTCCCACCACGAGGAGGGGCCCGGGCAGAACGAGATCGACTTCCGCTACTCCGATCCCCTGGCCGCAGCCGACAACGCCGTGACCTTCCGCGCGGTGGTGGAGGCCATCGTGGCGCGCAATGGTCTTGCGGCGGATTTCTCACCCAAGCCGCTGCCGGATCAGGCGGGCAACGGGCTGCACATCAATATCTCCGTGGAGAGCCGGGACGGGCGCGACCTGCTCCCCCAGGTGATGGCGGGCATCATGGCCCGCATCCGGGAGATCACCGCCTTTCTCAACCCCACGGAGGACTCCTATCTCCGTCTGGGCAGCCGGAAAGCGCCGGGTTACATCTCCTGGTCCAGCGAAAACCGCTCCCAGCTCATCCGCATCCCCGCGACCCCGGGCCTCCACAAGCGGGCCGAGCTGCGCTCTGCCGACCCCGGCGTGAACCCCTACCTGGCCTTTGCCCTGCTGATGCACGCGGGGCTGGACGGCATCGAGGCGGATATGCCCCTGCCCCCCAGCGCCGACTGCAATCTCTTTACGGCGCCGGAGGAAGTGCTTCGGAACTTCCGCCGTCTGCCCGCCTCGCTGCGCCAGGCCAATGACCTGGCGCTGCACAGCGACTTTGTGCGGCGCTACGTTCCCCAGGCCATCATCGCCGCATATTGCACACGATAGGCCATCGTAATAACCGCATCGTGCAAAAAAAAGGGGGGAGCGTGTGATTTTTCAGGAACGGACCTATTCCGTTTTGATTGTCTCCGCATCGGAAAAACTGGATACGCAGCTGCGCGCCCTCCTGCCTGGATCGGAGTATTACCCGGTGCAGAGCGCCGGGAGCGTGGGCGAGGCCAGGCGGATGCTGCTGGGCGGCAATTATGACCTGGTGCTGATTCACACACCGCTGAAGGACGACTTCGGCACCCAGCTCGCCATAGACGTCTGCCTTGACAGCGCGGCAGGGGCGCTGCTGTTTGTCAAAGCGGAGCTGTACGACGGCGTAAACGCCCGGGTGATGGAGTACGGCGTGATGACGCTTTCCATGCCCAGCAGCAGCGCCGTTGTGCGCCAGAGCCTGCGCATGCTCTGCGCCCAGCGGGAAAGGCTGCGGCGCATGGAGCAGAAGCAGCAGAGCGTGGAGGACAAAATCGAGGAGATCCGCCTTGTGAACCGGGCCAAATGGCTCTTGATCGAATGCCTGCACATGACGGAGGCCGATGCCCAGCGCTACATTGAAAAGCAAAGCATGGATCAGCGTATCACCAAGCGCCGGGCCGCGGAAAACATTATCAAAACATATTCTTGACAAACCGATATTCCCGGTGTATCCTCACCGTGTTGAACAATGACGTTCCTCTGGGGCAGCTGTCCCCCGGGGAACGTCTTTTCTTTTTTGGGGAGGATAAACGCATGACCAAATACATCTTTGTCACCGGCGGCGTGGTGTCGGGACTGGGCAAGGGGATCACCGCCGCGTCCCTTGGCAGGCTTTTGAAGGCCAGGGGTCTCAAGGTGGCGGCCCAGAAGCTGGACCCTTACATCAACGTGGACCCCGGCACCATGAGCCCCTATCAGCACGGGGAGGTCTACGTCACCGAGGACGGCGCGGAGACCGACCTGGACCTGGGCCACTATGAGCGCTTCATCGACGAAAACCTCAACCGTTTTTCCAATCTCACCACCGGCAAGGTCTACTGGAACGTGCTGAACAAGGAGCGGCGGGGCGAAT
>CAMKGX010000038.1 GCA_946412355.1 uncultured Clostridia bacterium | reverse complement strand
GGCTCTGGGGGGTGACGATGTCCAGATCCTGGATGGTCATGCGCTCGCGGATGACCCGCTCCATACGGGAAAAGCCGATGCGGAACTGGTTCTGCAGCAGCTCGCCCACGCAGCGCAGGCGGCGGTTGCCCAGGTGGTCGATATCGTCACGGGACACCATGTTGTGGGCCAGGGCGTTCATGTAGTTGATGGAGGACAGGATGTCGTCCACAATGATGTGCTTGGGCACCAGGGCGTCGGCGTGGAAGCGGCACTGCTCGATGAGCTCCTCGCCGCTGTACTGGGAGATGAGCTCCTGCAGCACGTCGTAGCGCACCCGCTCCTTGATGCCGCACTCCGCCAGGGGGTCGAAGTCCACGTGGCGGCTCATGTCGCACATCTTGTTGGTAAACACCTTGACGGTGGCGCCGCTGTCCAGCTCCACGGTGACCTCGCTGACGCCGATGGCGTCCAGTTCGCGGCACTCCTCGCCGGTGAGCACGTGGCCGGCGTCGAAGAGGATCTCGCCGGTGGCGGGGTTGGCCACGGGCATGGCCAGCTTCTGGCCGCGGCAGCGGGTCCACAGAGACAGCTTCTTGTTGAACTTATAGCGGCCCACGGTGCTCAAATCGTAGCGGCGGGGGTCGAAGAACAGGTTGTTCACCAGCGTCTCGGCGCTGTCCACCGTGGGGGGCTCGCCGGGGCGCAGCTTGCGGTAAATCTCCAGCAGGGCGTCCTCGTAGGTCTTGCAGGCGTCCTTCTCCATGGTGACCACCACACGGCGGTCGTCGCCGAACAGGGCCAGGATCTCCTCGTCAGTCTTGACGCCGATGGCCCGGATGAGGCAGGTGATGGGCAGCTTGCGGTTCTTGTCGATGCGGACCCAGAACACCTCGGAGGCGTCGGTCTCATACTCCAGCCAGGCGCCGCGGTAGGGGATGACCGTGTTGGTCATCAAGGGCAGGTCGGTTTTCAGGTCGATGGTCTTGTCGTAATAGATACCGGGGGAGCGGACGATCTGGCTGACCACCACGCGCTCGGCGCCGTTGATAACAAAGGTGCCGCTGTGGGTCATCAGGGGGAAATCGCCCATAAAGATTTCCTGCTCCTTGATCTCACCGGTCTCCTTGTTGTGCAGGCGCACGCGCACCTTCATGGGGGCGGCATAGGTGGCGTCACGGGCCTTGCACTCCTCCACGTCGTACTTGGGCTGCTCATCCATGCTGTAGCTGATGAAGCTCAGCTCCAGGTTGCCGGCGTAGTCGGAGATGGAGGCCACATCCGTGAATACCTCCTGCAAGCCTTGCTCCAGGAACCAGCGATAGCTTTTCTTCTGGATCTCCAGCAGATTGGGCATCGCCAGTACTTCCTCATGGCGGGCAAAGTTCTTGCGCAGGGTCTTGCCGTACATCTTGTCGTGGGCCATGGTCGAAAATCACTGCCTTTCTCACATGTATTCTAAAATGTAATAATTACCCGGAAAATCGCTGCGGCACACACGGATTTGTTGAAAGAAATTTATCTTCCCTCTTGTGTTTCACCGGCGGCCGTGGTATACTACCGATAGTGGAATGTATAAGGGGCTATCGGCCCATCATCCCATGATAATCGGTTCATTCTACCATTATTTCCGAGGCTTGTCAAGCCCCGGATTTTTTATTTGTATCAAATTGAATGTGCAGCAAACGGCAAATCACCAACGTCCTGGGTGGTCGAGAACCTTTTGGCGGGACACGCAGCGCCAGCGACACCCCGCGAGGTTCGAGCGGTTGGTGGAGCCAGTGCCCTTGGGGTAGTCCCGCCCTACGGGAAAAGGCACAGATTATTCGTAGGGCGGCACCTATGTGTGCCGCCTTGCCCGGCGGCGGGTTAGCGAAAAGGCGCCGTCGGTGGCCCAGGGGGTATCCTGTCCTCCGTAGGGGCCGACGCCCCCGGCGGCCCGTTACAGGGCGGCAATCATTGAATGGGCATGTTGGTTGCGGATGGAAACGATTATGTTCGTAGGGGCGGGGCTCTGCTCCGCCCGTACCCCGGCGGTATACGGAAAAAGGGCGGAGCAGAGCCCCGCCCTTACACACGATTGGCGACGCCGTTTGCCATGCAACCGGCCTTGGCGGTGGGCGTTACCCGGCTCCGGGCCGCCGGGGCGTCGGCCCCTACGGGGGTTGACGATGCCGTTTGCCACTCAATCGGCCCCTGTGGTGATTGTTGCCGTCTCGGCGGGACACATAGGTCCCGCTCTACGGAGGTTATCGTTGCCGTGTCCCATCCACCCGTCCACGGCGGTGGGCGCCGCCGTGTTACGGGCGCTTCATGAAGCGCCCCTACGGGGGTTGGCGGTGCCGTTTGCCATGCAACCAGCCTTGGCGGTGGCCGTTACCCGGCTCCGGGCCGCCGGGGGCGTCGGCCCCTACGGGGGTTGACGATGCCATTTGCCATTCAACCGGCCCCTGTGGTGATTGTTACCGTCTCGGCGGGACACGCAGGTCCCGCCCTACGGGGGTTGACGACGCCGTTCGCCATTCATCCGCCCCTGGGCGGTAATCGATACATACCCCAAAAAAGAGATTGGGAACCACCGGTTATCCCGGTGGTTCCCAATCTTTATTCTATTTGCTTTTCTCGTCCGTTTTGCCGATCCTTATTTCTTATAAGGTACGTGCCAGATGGTTTCGGCGTAGTCGGCGATGGAGCGGTCGGCGGCGAAGATGCCGCTGCGGGCCACGTTCAGCAGACTCATGCGGTTCCAGCGGTCCCGGTCGCCGTAGGCGGTGATCATGGCCTGCTCGGCCTCGGCGTAGGAGGGCAGGTCGGCCAGCAGCATGTACTGGTCGGCGGGGCAGCCGTCGCCGAAGAGCAGGCGCTGCCACAGGTCCTCATAGTGGTTGCCGTTGCGGAAGCCGTACTTCAGCTGGTCCACCACCCGGCGGATCATGGGATCCCGCTCGTACAGCATGTGGGGATCGTAGCTGTGGCGGAGCTGCTCCACCTCGTGGGCTTTCAGGCCGAAGAGGAACATATTCTCGTCGCCCAGGCGCTCGTACATCTCCACATTGGCGCCGTCCAGGGTGCCGATGGTGACGGCGCCGTTCATCATGAACTTCATGTTGCCGGTGCCGCTGGCCTCCTTGCCGGCGGTGGAGATCTGCTGGCTCACCTCGCTGGCAGGCATCAGCACCTCCGCCATGGAGACACGGTAATTCTCCAGGAACACCACCTGCAGCTTATCCTTGCAGATGGGGTCGCTGTTGATCTGGTCGGCCAGGTCGTTGATGAGGTTGATGATCCGCTTGGCCACGGCGTAGCCGGGGGCGGCCTTGGCGCCGAAGAGGAAGGTGTGGGGCGTCATCTCCATGTCGTGGTCGTCCTGGAGCTGCTGGTAGAGGCTGATGATGTGCAGCACGTTCAGGAGCTGGCGCTTGTACTCATGGAGGCGCTTCACCTGCACGTCGAAGATGCCGTCGGTGTTCAGCACCACGCCCTGCTGGCGCTTGGCCCACTTGGCGAAGGCCAGCTTGTTGGCGATCTTGATGTCCTCCATGCGCTTGAGCACGGCTTTGTCGTCGGCGTATTTCTCCAGGCCGGAGAGCATGTCGGCGTGGAGCAGATACCCCTCGCCCACCGTCTCCTTCAGCAGGGCGTCCAGGCCGGGGTTGATCTCGCCCAGCCAGCGGCGGTGGTCGATGCCGTTGGTGACGTTCTTGAACTTCTCCGGCTCCATGGCGGCGGCGTCGCGGAACACGTCGCGGCGCAGGATGCCGCTGTGGAGGGCGCTGACGCCGTTGACGGCCATGCCGCCGGCGATGCACAGGTTGGCCATGCGCACGGCGCCGTCCCAGATGACGGCCATGCGGGCCACCTTCTGGGGATCGTCGTAGAACTTCTCCACCTTCTCCTGGTAGCGGCGGGCAATCTCGGTAAGGATCTGCCACACCCGGGGCAGGAGCTGCTCAAAGAGCTGCTGGGGCCAGACCTCCAGGGCCTCGGCCAGCACGGTGTGGTTGGTGTAGGCCACGGAGTGGGAGGTGATATGCCACGCCTCGTCCCAGCTGAGGCCGGCGTCATCCACCAGGATGCGCATCAGCTCGGGGATCACCAGAGCGGGGTGGGTGTCGTTGATCTGGATGACGTTCTTCTCGTGGAAGTTCTTCAGCGTGCCGTAGGTCTCAATGTGCTTGCGGGTGATGGACTGAACGGTGGCGCTGACGAAGAAATACTGCTGCTTCAGCCGCAGGCTCTTGCCCTCGTAGTGGTTATCCTCGGGGTAGAGCACCTTGGAAATCACGTCCGCCATGGCCCGCTCCTCGCCGGAGCGCAGGTACTGGCCCTGGGAGAACAGGGCCATGTCGATGGGCTTGGGGCTGCGGGCGTCCCACAGCCGCAGGGTGTTGACGTGGTCGGTTTTGTAGCCGGCAATCTCCATGTCGCAGGGCACGGCCAGCACGCGGGTATAGTCCTCGTGGACCACCATCAGGTGGCCGTTGTCCCAGCGGGTGCGGATGGTGCCGCCGAAGCGCACCTCCTCCGCCTCCTGGGGCTTGGGCAGCAGCCAGGCGTCGCCCAGGCCCTTCCAGGCGTCGGGCAGCTCCACCTGCTGGCCCTCCACGATCTTCTGCTTGAAAAGACCCAGCTCGTAGCAGATGGAGTAGCCGAAGGCGGGGATTTCCAGGGTGGTCATGCTCTCCAGATAGCAGGCGGCCAGGCGGCCCAGGCCGCCGTTGCCCAAACCTGCGTCGGGCTCCACCTCGAACACGTCGGCGGCCTTGAAGCCCAGGTCGTCGATGGCCTCCCGCAGGGTGGACAGCAGGCCCATGTTGAAGGCGTTCTTCATCAGGCTGCGGCCCATGAGGAACTCCAGGGACATATAGTGTACCTTCCGCTGGCCCTCCCGGGCAGCCTTTTCGCGGGTCTCAAAGCCGTGCTCGGCCATGATGTCCCGCAGCACCAGGGCGCAGGCCCGCATGATCTCGCCTTCGGTGGCCTGCTCCTCGGTGATGCCGTAATTGATGCGCAGCTTACGCTGGATTGCTTTTTTCAACTGTTGCTTGGAATAAGTCATGGATCCGCTCCTTAAAGTGATTGATAGAGTGTGCGGTAGGCCGCGGCGCTGTTTTTCCAGCTGAAATCGGCGGCCATGCCGTGTTTACGCACGGCGTTGAAGCCGGCGCGATTGCCGTAATAGAGGCCGGTGGCCTGGCGAATGACGGTGAGCATATCGCCGGTGTCGTAGGTGTCGAAGAGGAAGCCGGTGCCGTCGGCCTGGCCCACCTGGCAGGACTTGACGCTGTCGGCCAGGCCCCCCGTCTTGCGGACGATGGGCACGGTGCCGTAGCGCATGGCGATCATCTGGCTCAGGCCGCAGGGCTCGCTGCGGGAGGGCATCAGATACAGGTCGCTGCCGGCGTAGATCCGGTGGCTCAGCCCCTCGTTATAGGTGATGCAGGCGGCTGCCCGGCCCACGAAACGGCTGGCCTGGGCCCGGAAGAAGTCCTCGTAATAGTCCTCGCCGGTGCCCAGCACCACCATCTGCGCCCCGGTGGCCATGATCTCGTCGAAGGCCCAGCACACCAGGTCCACGCCCTTGTGGCCCGCCAGGCGGGTCACCATGGCGATGATGGGGGTGTCCTTGTCCTCCCGCAGGCCCAGGGCGGCCTGGAGCGCCAGCTTGCACTCCGCCTTGCCCGCCATTCTCCGGGCGCTGTAATTGGCGGCGATGGCCTCGTCGGTGGCGGGGTCGAAGGTCTTGAGGTCGATGCCGTTGAGGATGCCGGTGAGCTTGGGGCCGATCATGTCCACAATGGGATGGAGGCCGTGGGCATAGTAGGGGTCGTGGAGCTGGGTCGCGTAGGTGGGGCTGACGGTGGTGACGGCGTCGGCCACCAGCATGGCACCCTTCATCAGGTTCACGCCGCCGTCCATGTCCATGGTGCCGTCGTCCCACCAGCCGTCGCCCAGGGCGAAGATGTCCCCCAGGGTATCCCGGCCGAAACGGCCCTGATACTCGATGTTGTGGATGGTAAAGACGGTTTTGATGGCCCGGGCCGCCTCCCAGCGGGCGGCGGCGTCCTTTAAGTACACCGGCACCAGAGCCGTCTGCCAGTCGTTGCAGTGGATCACGTCGGGCAGGCCGTCCATGGCGGGCAGCATGGCCACCACCGCCTTGGAGAAGAAGGCGAAGCGCTCGCCGTCGTCAAACGCGCCGTACAGCGAGGGGCGGTGAAAATACTGTTCGTTGTCCAGGAAATACCAGGTCACGCCCTCGTACACCAGGGAGAACAGGCCGCAGTATTGATGGCGCCAGCCCAGGTCCACGTAGGCGCTGCCGCGATTGGTCATGCTTTGGCGCCACTGGGCCGGAATCTGGCCGTACAGCGGCAGCACCACGGACACCTGCTCGCCTTTGGCGGCCAGGGCCACGGGCAGGCTGCCCAGCACGTCCGCCAGGCCGCCGGTTTTGCAGAACGGAAACGCCTCACTGGCAGCGAACAGGATCTTCATCAGATCACGCTCCCCTTTTCCACCACCACGGGATAGTGCTCATGGCCCACCAGCGTCACGTTCTCGTTGATGGTGACGTTCTTATCGGTGATGACGCAGCGCACGGTGGCGCCGGCCTTCACCACGGTATCCTTGAAGAGGATGCTGTTCTCCACCGTGGCGCCCTTCTCCACCTTGACGCCCCGGAACAGCACGCAGTTGCGCACGGTGCCCTGGATGTCGCAGCCGTCGCCCATCAGGGAGTTGACGCACTCGCCGGTGGGGTCGATGTAGGTGCTGGGGGAGTCGTTCTCCTTGGACAGGATGGGCCGCGCCGCCGGGAACAGCTCGGCGCGGATGGCGGGGTTCAGCAGCTCCATGGACCGCTCATAGTAGGCGGACACGCTGTTGATGCGGGCGGCGTAGCCATCCCACACCCAGGCCCGGAAGCACAGCTCGCTGCCCTTATCCTGGAGGATGTGGTGGCGGAAGCTGTAACGGTTGTGGGCCATGCAGTCGGCCACCATGTTGATGAGCAGCTCCTTGCTGAGCACGAACACGTTCAGGCAGCGGTAGCCGGAGGTATCGTAGCCGTGGTAGGAGGTGTCCACAATGCGGCCGCTGTCGTCCACCTTGAAATAGGTGTCGTCCCGGTCGCCGGGGACGGCGGTGCACACGCAGGTCATGTCGGCGCCGGAGGCCATATGGTCGGCCAGCACCTGCTGCAGCGGCAGGTTGATGACGAGGTCACTGTCCACCAGCGCCACGTAGTCCTGGCGGATGTGGCGCAGGTAATCCATCACGTTGCCCAGGGCCTCCACCTTGCCCCGGAAGTGACCGTCGTCACCCCGGCGCTCATTGTAAGCGAAGGAGGGCAGCAGCTTCAAGCCGCCGTGGTTGCGGCTCAGGCCCCAGCTCTTGCCGGTGCCCAGATGGTCCAGCATAGACTGGCACTTGCCCTGCATGATCACGCCCACGTCGGTGACACCGGCGTTGACGAAATTGGACAGCACGAAATCCACCACCCGGTATTCACCGGCGAAGGGAATGGAGCCGTGTACGCGGGCCTCAATCAGTTCCCGCAGGTCGGTTGCCTTCTCATAGGAGAAGATGATACCATGCATACCGTTCATCTTGCGTTCTCCTTTCCGTGGGTCTTATCCAGCATAGTTTTGGCCTCCACCTTTTCGCCGTTGGCCACCTGGGTATTGGGGCCCAGCACGGTGATGCCCCAGGCGTCGAAGTGCTCAGCCTCCTCGGGGGAGCAGCCCACCACGGCGCCTGCGCCGATGTGGCAGTTCTCGCCCACGATGGCGTAGCTCACCTTGGCGCCCCGCTCGATGGTGGCGCCGGGCATGACCACGGAGTAGGCCACGCTGGCACCCTCACCCACCGTGCAGTTAAAGCTGAGGACGCTGTTCTTCACCTCGCCCATGATGGTGCCGCCCTTGGCGATGGCGCTGTTGCCCACGTCGGAGTCGGGGCCCACGAAGGTGGGAGGGCAGGAGGGGGTGCGGCCGTAGATGGGCCACTTCTTGTCCAGCAGGTTCAAGCCGCTGCCGGGCAGGAGCATATCCATGTTGGCGTCCCACAGGGAGTCCAGGGTGCCCACGTCCTTCCAGTAGCCGGCGAAGCGGTAGGCCACCATCTTCTCGCCGGCGTTCAGCATGGCGGGGATGATGTTCTTGCCGAAGTCGTTCTCGGAATCGGGGTTGTTCTCATCGGCGATGAGGTACTCCCGCAGCTTCTGCCAGGTGAACATATAGATACCCATAGAGGCCAGGTTGCTCTTGGGCTCTTTGGGCTTCTCGACGAAGGCGGTGATCTCATCCGCCTCGTTGACAAACATGAGGCCGAAGCGGCTGGCCTCCGCCCAGGGTACCTCCATGACGGAGATGGTGCAGGCCGCGCCGGACTCCTTGTGGCGGCGGAGCATATCGGCGTAATCCATCTTATAGATATGGTCGCCGGAGAGCACCACCACGTACTCAGGGTCATACAGATCCACAAAGCCGATGTTCTGATAGATGGCGTTGGCAGTGCCCTTATACCAGCTGGCGCCGGTGGCGCTCTGGTAAGGGGGCAGGATATGTACGCCGCCGTCACGACCGTCCAGCTCCCAGGGCTGGCCGTTGCCGATGTAGGCATTCAGCTCCAGGGGCCGGTACTGGGTCAGCACGCCCACGGTGTCGATGCCGGAGTTGGTGCAGTTGGACAGGGGGAAGTCGATGATGCGGAACTTACCGCCAAAGGGGACTGCCGGTTTTGCCATATCGCCGGTCAACACGTACAGACGGCTGCCCTGACCACCGGCCAGCAACATGGCTACACATTCTTTCTTCACTGTGTAACACCTCCGTTTTTCTTCATAAGGCCCTTGCCGCGCAGGATGACTGCGCCAAGGGGCGGGATGCGCATAGAAATGGACTGGGCCCAGCCGTGGGACGGGATGGGCTGGGTATGGATGGGGTCATTGGTGACGCCGCTGCCGCCCCAACGGGCGTCGTCGGTGTTGATGACCTCCTCATACGTGGCCTTGGGGGGCACGCCGAAGCGATAGTCCTCATAGACGCAGGGGGAGAAGTTCACCGCTACGATCAGCTCCTTGCCCGCCTTGTCACGGCGGAGGAACACCACCACGTTGTCGGTGTTGTCGTCGGCCACCAGCCACTGGAAGCCGCTCCAGTCGTGGTCGTTCTCCCACAGGGCTTTTTCCTTGTGGTAGATGCGGTTCAGCTCCCGGATGCACTCATGGGTGCCCCTCTCGGCGAAATTGTCCATCAGGAACCAATCCAGCTGCCCGGCAAAGTTCCACTCGTGCCACTGGCCCAGCTCCGCGCCCATAAAGGTCAGCTTCTTGCCGGGGTGGGACAGAAGATAGGTGTAGAACCCACGGACGCCGGCCAGCTGCCGCCAGTCGTCGCCGGGCATCTTGCCCCGGAGGCTGCCCTTCATGTGCACCACCTCGTCGTGGCTCAGGGGCAGCACGAAGTTCTCCGAGAAGGCGTACATCATGGAGAACGTCAAATCGTTATGGTGGTCATGGCGGAAGAAGGGGTCCATCTTCAGATAATGGCACACGTCGTTCATCCAGCCCATGTTCCACTTCAAATTGAAGCCCAGGCCGCCCTCCTCGGGAGGATAGGTCACCAGGGGCCAGGCGGTGGATTCCTCCGCCACCATCAGCGCGCCGGGCTTCTCGGTGAAGGCCATGCGGTTCAGGTCCTGCAAGAAGGCAATGGCCTCCAGGTTCTCGTGGCCGCCGTTGACGTTGGGCCGCCACTGGCCGCCGCCCCGGTCGTAGTCCAGGTACAGCATGGAGGCCACCGCGTCCACCCGCAGGCCGTCGATGTGGTACTCGTGGAGCCAGTAGGCCGCGGAGGAGTACAGGAAGGAGCGCACCTCGTTCTTGCCGAAGTCAAAGACCCGGGTGCCCCAGCTCATGTGCTCCCATTTCAGCGGGTCGCTGTACTCATAGAGGCAGCTGCCGTCGAACTGTATCAGGCCGTGGCTGTCCTTGCAGAAGTGGGCGGGCACCCAGTCCAGGATGACGGCCACCCCCGCCCGGTGCAGCTTATCCACCAGGTACATGAAGTCGTGGGGGGTGCCGTAGCGGCTGGTGGGGGCGAAGTAGCCGGTGACCTGATAGCCCCAGCTGTCGTCCAGCGGGTACTCGGTGACGGGCAGCAGCTCCACCGCGTTGTAGCCCATGTCCTTCACATAGTCGGCCAGGGCGTCGGCGGTGTCGCGGTAGCTGTAAACCGCGCCGTCGTCATGCCGCCGCCAGGAGCCCAGATGGACCTCGTAGATGTTCAGCGGCCCGTCCAATAGGCCCTTTTCCGCCCGCTTTTTCTCCCAGGTCTTGTCCTTCCAGTCGTAGCCGGCGATGTCGTACAGCTTGCTGGAGTTGCCGGGCCGGGTCTCGGCGTGGAAGGCGAAGGGGTCGGCCTTCCAAACCCGCTCGCCGCTCTGGGTGGTGATGACGAACTTATAGGCGTCGTACTGTTTGGCATGGGGCACCGTCACCTCCCAGACGCCCTCGGGGGTGCGGAACATATACTCGCCCTGCCAGCCGTTGAAGTCGCCGGCCAATCTCACGTCTGCGGCGTTGGGCGCCCAGACCCGGAAATGCCAGCCTGCCTCGGTGGGGTGGGCGCCGAACCACTCATAGGCCCGGGTCCATTGGCCTCCGTAGAAGCGCTGCATCTGCTCTGACATTACGTCTCTTCCTCCTCTTTATGATTTTCTCTCTGCAAATGTTCACTCGATCTCTGTATCGGCCTCCTGCACGGCGGTGCCGCCGTCCAGGCCGAAGTCCTCCTTGGCGCTGGCGGTGTCCCGCCGCAGCATGGCCTCCATCACCCGGATGTCGCTGTCCACGTCCAGGGCCTGGGCCTGGTACAGCTCGTCCAGCTGGTGCTCGAAGCCCCGGACGATGTTGTCCATGGTGTCGGCGATGCGGGCCTTGGCCTCGCTGAGGTTCTCCCCGCTGACGCCCGCCTCCTCAAAGTCGGCGTAGCTGTCCAGCAGCTTCTGGGTGGTGGGGAGATAGTAATTCAAAAAGGTGTTGGCCTTGGCCTTCTTCTCCGGCTGCTCCTCAATGAGCCGGAAAATCTTGGCGGCCACCTCTTCCAAGCGGTCGATTTTCTCGCTGAGGACGGGGTCGGCAATACGGTCGTTGGCCCGGCGGATATTCCGCAGGATGCCGGAGTAGCCCTCCTCCGTCTCCGGGGGCGGAGGATTGTCCTGCTGGCGGTAGTACTGCTCCGCGGCCTCCGGGGACAGGAACAGCATATCCCGCCCGGCGTCCACGAAGGCGCCCTCGCCCCACAGGCCCTTTTCCACCATGATCTCCAGATCCTTCTCCGCCTTGGCCTCGGACACGTCGGCGGCCCTGGCCAGGTCGTCAATGGGGATGGCCTTGCGGTTTCCTACATAGGCCAGGTATTTGGCAAACCGCCGGGCCCGGCGCTGCATGCCCAGGCCCCCCAGCCACATGCTGGCGCCACCTGCCACGAGACCCGTCATGTAGAACAGATCCTCAAACTCCGGCAGCATATAGCCAGAGATGGCGTCGCCAATGATCCCGCCCAGCGCCAGCAGCCCGCTGATGCCCAGTATGGCGCCCACCAGCTTCATGATCTTGGCGCCCTTGGCGCCGTACTGGGGGGTGCGGGTCAGGTCGGCAATGGCCTGGGCAGAGCGCTTCGCCGTCTGGGACGGCGCGGCCTCCCCGGTCTTTTTCTGCTGGGCGGCGCCCACGTCACGGGCGGCCTGCTGGTAGCGCTGGTAATTGCTGCCGGTGTTGACGGTGAAATTCCGGTTTACCCTTTTGCGGCTGCTGCCGTCGCTGAGCTTGGAGATCAGCATAATGAGGCCCAAGGGCCACAGGCCCGTCACAAAGAACAGGCCGATGAGCAGCCAGCCCACCCACTCGTTGTTGGGCGGCCGGTTCTCCTTGCGGGGGGTAAAGCCGCTGTTGGGGTCGTAATCGTAATTCATGACCGAACGCCTCCCTTGGGCTGTAATTTCTTCTTGCGCCCGAACCGGTCCACCACGTAGGTGTGCTCCAGCTCCCGGCGGAGGTTGCCGGTGACGGCGTCGATATACTCCCGGCGCAGCGCGTCACGCTCCGCCAGCTCCTCCGGCGTCAGGCCCTCCGCCTTGGCCTTGTGGGCCAGGGCGCTGATACGGTCAATTTTTTCCTGCTTCATGGTTTTCTATCCTCAAATATAGCGCTGCACGGTGATGGGCAGGCGCCCCTTTTTGGTGGGCTGTCCCACGGCAGAGAGTATGCATTTTCCCAGCCCCCGGGCGGTGATCACGTCCCCCTGGGCCACGGGCCTGTCGCCCTTGAGGGCGTCCTGCCAGTTGACCTGCACCCGCCCGGCGGCGATGAGGTCGGCGGCCTTGCCCCTCGCCATGGCAAAGGCGGCGGCCACCACGCTGTCCAGCCGCAGGGAGGACACGGTGTCCCGGATCTCCTTGTATTCCTGGGCAGGAAGATGGAGGTCGTGGAGGGCCACGGTCTCACACCGGATGGGGGTGCGGCCCGCCCTGTCCCACTGCTGCAAAAGGTACTCCGCCGTGGTGGGCACGGTGAGAATGTCGGCGGCGTCGCCGCTTCCGTCCACCAGAATGTCCCCAATGGTCTGGCGGGTGATGCCCAGGCCCATGAGGCTGCCCAGCAGATCCCGGTGGGTGGGGTGCTCCCCGGTGTACCACCGCACCCGGAGGGCCGCGATGGTGTCCTCCTCCGGCCCCTCCGCCCAGGAGGGCAGCAGGTGGAGCTGGCAGCGCTGGGCGCCGTCGTAGCCGCCCCAGAACGCCGCCCTCTCCCCCAGGCCCAGGGTTTGCAGCAAATTCTGACATAAAAGCTGCTCCTGAGGCGTCAGAAATCCGGTGTGGCCGGGGATGTCCCGGCTTTCACACTTCTCCGCCAGGTCCCAGACCCGGCCCAGGGTGATGCGCTCGTCCTCGTCCCGGGTCAGGCGGTCCAGCACGGCCCGCTTATCCATACATCTCCCCCACGTTCTGGGTGCGGTAGAGGGTGGCGTAGGCGCCGTTTTGGGCCAGAAGCTGGGCGTGGGTGCCCTCCTCGGTGATGCGGCCGTCCTGGATGACGATGATGCGGTGGGCGGCACGGATGGTGCTGAGCCGGTGGGCGATGATCAGGGTGGTGCGTCCCACGGCCAGCTCATCAAAGGCGCTCTGGATGCGGGACTCGGTGACGCTGTCCAATGCGGAGGTGGCCTCGTCCAGAATGAGGATGGGGGGATTTTTCAAGAAGATGCGGGCGATGGCCACCCGCTGCTTCTGGCCGCCGGAGAGCAGGGTGCCCCGCTCGCCCACGTAGGTGTCAAAGCCGTCGGGCATGGCCATGATGTCGTCGTAAATCTCGGCACGGCGGGCGGCCTGGGCCACCTCCTCGTCGGTGGCGCCGGGCTTGCCGAAACGGATGTTCTCCCGGATGGTGTCGGCAAAGAGGAACACGTCCTGCTGCACGATGCCGATGCTGCGGCGCAGGTCGTGCTGCCGCAGCTTCCGCACGTCCACGCCGTCGATGGCGATGCTGCCGCTGTCCACGTCGTAAAACCGGGGAATCAGCTGGCACATGGTGCTCTTGCCGCCGCCGCTGGGGCCCACCACCGCCACCGTCTCGCCGCTGGCCACGGCCAGGGACACGTGGTGCAGCACCTCCGTGTCCTCCTTGTAGGAAAAGGACACATCCTCGGCGGTGATGCGTCCCGCCACGTTCTCCATGGCCACGGCGTCGGGGGCGTCCTGGATGGTGGGCTCGGTGCCCATCAGCTCCGTGAAGCGCTGCAAGCCCGCAAAGCCGCTGGAAAACAGCTCGGCGAAGTTGGCCAGCTTGCGGATGGGGTTGACGAAGGTGGTGACGTACAGGCTGAAGGTGATAAGGTCGATATAGTTCATTCTGCCGTCCATAATCAGCCACCCGCCCACGGCGATCACCGTGACGGACAGCAGACTGATGAACAGCTCCATCACAGACAGGAACAATCCCATCTCCCGGTGGAAGCCCCGCTTGGCGGTCTTAAAGACCTCGTTGGCCCGGTCGAAGCGCTGCTGCTGCTCCGCCTCGGAGGCAAAGGCCTTGGTGGTGCGGATGCCGCTGAGGCCCGACTCGATCTCGGCGTTGATGACGCCGGTTTTCTGCTTGGCGGCCCGGCTGGCGTTGGACATGGCCCGGCGGCGCTGCATCAGAAACACCAGAAAGATGGGGATGATGACGGTGACCACCAGGGCCAGCCGCCACTGGACGCGAAAGAGGATAATCAGCGCGCCGATGATGGTCACCAGGCTGATGAACAGATCCTCCGGCCCGTGGTGGGCCAGCTCCGTCAGCTCGAAGAGGTCGGTGGTCATGCGGCTCATCAGCACGCCGGTGCGGTTGCGGTCGAAGAAGTCAAAGCCCAGCTCCTGGACGTGGGCGTACAGGTCCCGGCGGATGTCGGCCTCCACGCGGATGCCGAAGGTGTGGCCCCAGTAGGCCACCACAAAGTAGAGCCCCGAGCGGATGACGTAAGCCGCCACCGCCAGCGCCATCACCAGGAAAAACACGGAATACTGCTTCTCCGGCAGCCACTGGTACATGGCCCGGCGGGACACCAGCGGGAAGGCCAGATCCACCAGGGCAATCAGCAGCGCGCAGGAGATATCCAGCACAAAAAGGCCCAGATGGGGCCTGAAATAGTGCAGAAACAGGATTAAAGGCTTTTTTTCGCGGAAATCCCGTGCCGTCATGTGGATAATCCTCCCGGTGCGCATACGGATAGTTATATTGCATTATAGCATAACAGGCGGGCCATGACAAGAAAAGAAATGTATTTACCTATTGAAAAAGCGGACAAAAATGAACCCCCAAAATGCGTGAAAAAAAGGAAGCCCCGGTGGGCTTCCTTTTTCGTTGTGCGTATCGTATCAGTTGACCCGGACGTAGATGCTGATGGCGGCGTCGCCGCTGCGGCCAGTGATGATGGAGTTGCCCTTGTTCACTGCCTTCAGGGTGCCGTTTTCGCTCATGGTGGCCACGGTGCTGTCGGCGCTGGACCAGGTGAAGGCGGCGTCGGTGCCCTCCACGGTGAGCTGGAAGGACTCGCCCTTCTTCATGGAGATGTCAAACTTGCCCGTCTCATAGGGCTTGATGGTGGTGCCATACGCGGTTTTCAGCGTCAGGCCGGAGAGGTTGATGGCAGCGCCGCCGGAGGTCTGGCCGCCGGTTTGGCCGCCGGTCTGGCTGTCGCCGCCCTCGCCGGTGACGGTGACGGAGCAGACGGCGCTGTCGCCGGATACGTCGGTGGCGGTGATGATGGCGGTGCCTTCGCCGATGGCGGTGACCTCGCCGGAGCCGTTGACGGTGGCCACAGTGGGGTCGGAGCTGATCCACTCATACTCGGTGCCGCCGGAGACGTTGATGGTGCCGCTCTGGCCCACGGCCAGCTGCAGCGTCTTGTCCATCTCCAGGCTGGACGCAGGCGCGGTGGTGTCGCCGCCGGGCAGGACGCCGCCAGGGGTGACGGTGTCCGACGTGTCCACGGGGGTCTCCTCCGGGCTGCGGCGCAGGGCCAGCTTGTCCCCCAGGAAGTGCCACACCAGCAGGGCCACAATCAGAATGGCAATCAGAATCACCACGGGGCCCACGATGCTGGGGGCCCGGCGGCGGGTCTCCCGGCGGCGGCCGTTTTTGGGGCCGGTGTACCGGGCGCCCTTGCGGAAATGCTCGTCCTCCTCGCAGAAGGGACAGTTGCGATAGCTATCGGAATACATCTCGCCGCAGCGATTGCATTTCACCAGTTTCATAAGCAAACCTCCAAGGGGATACCCATGCTCCCCCAGTGTAGTAATCGTTTTACATTTACATAATATACCCCACCCTCGCCGCCGCCGTCAATCCAATTCCGCGAAATTCATCCTTTTTTTACAACTTGCCTTGCATTTCACCCCGGAGCCATTCTATAATGACAGGTAGAATCTTAGGGGAGGAACAGGGCATGAACACCATTCTCATCGGCATCGCCGGCGGCACCGGCTCCGGCAAAACCACGCTCACCGACCACCTGGCCCGCCGCTTCGGCGCGGACATCAGCGTGGTCCACCACGACAACTACTACAAGCGGCAGGACAGGCCCTTTGAGGAGCGCTGCCGCCAGAACTACGACCATCCCGACGCCTTCGACACCGACCTGATGATCGCCGACCTGAAAAAGCTGAAGGCGGGGCAGACCATCCACTGCCCGGTGTACGACTATTCCATCCATAACCGCACCGACGAGACCGTAGAGGTCCGGCCCACCAAGGTGGTGCTGGTGGAGGGCATCCTCATCTTCCAGAACAAGGCCTTGCGGGACCTGCTGGACATCAAAATCTTCGTGGAGACCGACGCCGACGTGCGCATCCTCCGCCGGGCCCTGCGGGACGTGGAGGAGCGGGGCCGCAGCCTGGAGAGCGTGGTGAACCAGTATCTCACCACCGTCAAGCCCATGCACGAGCAGTTCGTGGAGCCCACCCGGAAGTACGCCGACATCATCGTGCTGGAGGGCGGCCATAATCTGGTGGCCCTGGACATGATCATGCAGCGCATCGCCAACCACATTGCCCAGAACTGACGTGAAGGGCGCCTTGGGCGTCCTGTGTCTGGCGGGGGCGGGGTACTTCCTCTTCCCGGCGGCGTGGGGCATTTTCCACATCGGCATGGTGTGGCCCGCCACCGTTCTGCTCTACTGCGCCGCGTGGCTGCTGCTGCCAAGCCAAATGGAGCGTCTCCCCCGGTGGCTGCGGCGGCTGGGCAACATCGTCATGGCGGCAGGGCTTACCCTGGCGGCGGTGCTGGCGGCGGTGATGGCCGCCGCGGCGCTGCGTGTGCCCCCGGCCGGGGAGAGCTGCACCGTCATCGTGGCCGGGTGCCAGGTGTACGACGGCAAGCCCAGCGTCATGCTCCAGCGCCGCATCGACGCCGCCTACGGCTATCTGGCCGCCCACCCGGAGGCACCCTGCGTGTGCAGCGGCGGCATGGACGACGCCGAGACCGTCACCGAGGCGGACTGCATTGCCGACGCACTCACCGCCATGGGCATCGACCCCGCCCGGCTCTACCGGGAGGACCAGTCCACCTCCACGGCGGAGAACATGGCCTTCAGCGCCGCCGTCATCGCCGAAAACCGTCTGCCCCGGCAGGTGGTCATCGCCACCGACGGCTTCCACCAGTACCGCTGCGCCGCCTACGCGAAGCAAAACGGCCTCGCGGCCTGGGCCGCCGCCTGCCCTAGCCCCTGGTATCTGGGCCCGGGCTACTGGTGCCGGGAGATGGCGGGCATCATCGCCATGTGGCTATTCTAATGCAGACCAAAAAAGACGCCCCGCGGGGCGTCTTTTTCATTTATAAATACACTTTCAAATCACCAGCTCATAGGGGCCGATGTCCGCTTTGGCCAGGTATTGGGGCAGGTCATAGGGCGAGTAGATACCCAGATCCGTCACCACGCCCCGCACCAGCTCCGGCGGGGTGATGTCGAAGGCGGGATAGTAGCCCTTCACGCCGTCGGCGGCGGTTTTCACCCCCATGGCCTCCAGCGTCTCCGCGCCGTTGCGCAGCTCGATTTTCACCGTGTCCACGGTGGGGTGGCCCGCGTCGGGGATGCCACTGACGTACATGGGGACGCCCAGGTAGTTTGCGGCGATGGCGATTTGAAACGTGCCCACCTTGTTGACAATGTGGCCGTCGCAGCAGATGGCGTCGGCAGCGCAGGTGAACACGTCCACCTTCTCCTGGCGCATGACCCAGGCGGGCATATTGTCGGTGATCACGGTGACGTCAAACCCCATGTCCCGGCAGACGGTGGCGGTGAGCCGGGCCCCCTGGAAGAAGGGCCGGGTCTCGGGGCAGAAGAGGCGGATGTCCTTCCCCTGGCGGCGGCACTGGCGCAGCATCATACCCACAATGGTCTCGCCAAAGCACTGGGTCATCACCGCGCCGTGGGCGGGAAACTGCTCCGCCAGATACCCCGCCATCCGCTCCACCTTGCCGTAGCGCACGTTGTTCACGGCCACGGTGTAGTCCCGGATGCCGTCGGCCAGGTCGCTCTCGCCCCTGTCCAGGGCCTCCTCCGCCCAGTGGAGGCAGCCGCCGGTGATGCGCTCCATCCGCCCCACGGTGGTGGGCCGGGCGTGGGAGATGGTGTAGGCGGCGGCGCGGAGATGGTCCCGCTGCTCCTCCGCACTCTTCCCCCGGCACTCCCAGGCCGCCAGCGCCATGCCCATGGCGGCGGCGGTGTAGGGCCCGGTGGACTGGGTGACCATGGCGGCGATGGCGGCGGCCACCTCCTCATGGCTGCGGCAGGTGACGAAGGACACCTGCCGGGGGTACACCCGGCGGTCCAGAATGCGGACGGCCCCCTGGTCATACCAGGCCACGTTTTCATATTGCAGCATAAATGCCAGATCTTTGTCGGCTCTCTCCATGGCGCCCTCCTTATCCGTAAATCCGCCGGGCGGCGGCCCGGGCCTCAAAGAGGATTTTCTCCCTGTCCAGCGTCAAAAATTCCCCGTTTTCATAGAGGATTTTCCCGTCCGCCATGGTGAGGCACACGTCGGCGCTCTGGGCGCTGTACGTCACCAGGGCAGGGGCGTCCAGGCAGGGGGTGAGATGGGGCCTGTCCAGGTCAATGGCCATCAGGTCGGCCCGCATGCCCGGGGCCAGCACGCCGCAGTCCGCCCGGCCCTGGGCCACGGCGCCGGCCCGGGTGGCCATGGCGATGGCGGGGTTGCAGGGCACCACGGCGGCGTCGTGGCGGCGGCCCTTGTGGAGGATGGCCGCCAGGTGCAGCTCCTCCATCATGTCCAGATTGTTGTTGCTGGCGGCGCCGTCGGTGCCCAGGGCCACGTTGACCCCCTCCGCCAGCAGCTCCGGCACCGGGGCGAAGCCGCTGCCCAGCTTCATGTTGCTGCTGGGGTTGTGGATGACGGTGACGCCCCGGCGGCGGAAAATGGCCCTGTCCTCCGGCGTGACCCACACACAGTGGGCGGCGGAGCAGGGCACGTCGAACACGCCCCGGCCCTCCATCCAGGCGGCGGGGGTGCAGCCGTGGCGGGCCAGGCACTGGCGGTGCTCGCTGTCCGTCTCACTGAGGTGAACGTGCATGTGCAGTCCCTTTTCTTTGGCAAAGGCGGCCACTCCGGCGGCCACGTCGTCGTTGCAGGTGTACTCGGCATGGATACAGCCGTCCACCAGGACCCGGCCCTCCGCCATGCCGTGGCAGTCACGCCACAGGGCTTCCAGCGCCCGGGCGGATAGGTTCTTTTCATACGTCTCCCCGGGGTCAAAGGCCTGGACGGGGTAGCAGAGATTGGCCTTCATGCCGCTTTTCGCCACCAGCTCCGCCGCCACCTGGGGATGGAAATACATATCGGTGAAGGACGTGGTGCCGCAGCCGATCATCTCCAGCAGCGCCAGGGCGGTACCGGCGGCGATGTCCTCCGCCGTCAGCCGGGCCTCCACGGGGAAAACCCTGTCGAACAGCCAGCTTTGCAGGGGCAAATCGCTGCCCACGCCCCGCAGCAGCGTCATGGCGGTGTGGGTGTGGCCGTTGACCAGGCCGGGCAGCACCAGCTTGCCGGACAGGTCCTTTTCGCTGTCGAAGTCCCCCGCCGGGCGGGGGTTGCCCACGTAGGTGATGGCCCTGCCCTCCACCGCCAGATACCCGCTGATGACCCCCTCCGGGGTGTACAGCAGGCCGTTTTTCAGCAGCAGCCGGCTCACAACCGCTCTACCACCTTTCCCAAATAGGCGCTGAAGGCCCCGGCGATCTTATGGCCCACCTGGTTCACCTCCTCGTCGGACAGGGGCTGTTCCAGAATGCCGGCGGCCATGTTGGTGATGACGCTGAAGGCAAGGCACGGCATGCCGCAGTGGGCGGCGGTGAGGGCCTCGGTGACGGTGGACATGCCCACGGCGTCGCCCCCCAGGGCCCGGATGGCCCGGATCTCGGCGGGGGTCTCAAACTGGGGGCCGGGCATGAAGAAGTAGACGCCCTCGTGGACGGTGAGGCCGCTGCCCGGGGCGCACTCCCGGGCGATGCGCCGCAGCTCGGGGGTGTACATCTTGCTCACGTCGAAGAACCGGGGGCCGAACTCCTCCACGTTGGGGCCCCGCAGGGGGCTGTGGCCCATGAGCTTGATATGGTCGGAGAGAATCATCACGTCGCCGGGCCGGTAGTGGAGGTTGACGCCGCCGGCGGCGTTGGTCAGCACCACGCAGCGGCAGCCCAGCAGCCGGAACAGGCGTACCGGGGCGGCAAGCTGCTCAAAGTCGTAGCCCTCGTAGGAGTGGAAGCGGCCGGACATACAGGCCACCTTTTTGCCGCCCAGCGTGCCCAGAATCAGCTTGCCCGCGTGGGTGGACACGGTGGAGCGCAGGAAGTTGGGGATGTCCTCATAGGGTATCTCCACCCGGTGGGTGATGCTGTCGGCCAGGGGGCCGCAGCCGCTGCCCAGCACCAGGCCGATTTCCGCCTCATGGGGCCAGCGGGCGCGGACGTAGGCGGCGCTTTCTTCATAAAACCCATAGGTATACGCCATGACGATGCCTCCT
>CAMKGX010000037.1 GCA_946412355.1 uncultured Clostridia bacterium | reverse complement strand
TGTTCAGCTGCTCCAGCACCTTGTCGTCCCGCTCGAACACCTTGATGGCGTACCACCGCTGCTGCTCCTCGGGCATATCGTGTACCACGGCCTCTTCGATGTGGGCGATGGCGTGCTCCACAGGGCCGGAGAAGGTGTGCATGGGCACGGTCTTCTCATTCTTGGCGGCAGCGATGGCAGCCTCGGCGGCCTCCATGACGCCGTCACCCTTCAGGGCGGAGATCTCCACGATCTGGCAGCCCAGCTGGCGGCTCAGCTCCTTGGTGTTGATGGTGTCGCCGTTCTTCTTCACCACGTCCATCATGTTGATGGCGATGACCACCGGGATGCCCAGCTCGGTGAGTTGGGTGGTAAGGTACAGGTTGCGCTCCAGGTTGGTACCGTCGATGATGTTCAGAATGGCGTCGGGCCGCTCGCCGATCAGATAGTTACGGGCCACCACTTCCTCCAGCGTGTAGGGAGACAGGGAGTAGATGCCGGGCAAGTCGGTGATGGTCACGCCGTCATGCTTGCGCAGCTTGCCTTCCTTTTTCTCCACGGTGACGCCGGGCCAGTTACCCACGAACTGGTTGGAACCCGTCAGGGCGTTAAACAGCGTGGTTTTACCGCTGTTGGGGTTGCCCGCCAGGGCAATGCGAATATCCATACGATTCCTCTCCTCTCTCACATTTCCACGTCCACCATTTCGGCGTCGGCCTTGCGCAGGCTCAGCTCGTAGCCCCGAACGGTGATCTCAATGGGGTCGCCCAGGGGCGCCACCTTGCGGACGTAGACCTCCACGCCCTTGGTGATGCCCATGTCCATAATGCGGCGCTTCACAGCGCCCTCGCCCCGCAGCTTCAGCACGCGGGCGGTCTGTCCCACAGGCACTTCTCTCAGATTGGTAACCATTATGTCTCCTCCTATCTATGTAAACACAAATTTACACCATGATTTTCTGGGCCAGCTTCTGGTCCAGGGCCACACGGGCCTCCTTCACGTTCACGATGAGGTTCTCGTTCACCCGCGCCACCACAATGACGCTTCCCCCGGCCACAAAGCCCAGGTTTTCCAGGTGACGCTTCACCTCCGTCGTCCCGCCGATGCGGCGAATGATCTGCTCCTCGCCCTCCGTTGCCAATGTCAGCGGCATCATTTTCTGGATCTCCTCTCTATACCTATCGCTGATTAGCGCAGCCTAACCACGCAGTAAAATATATAGTTAGCTCTCGCTAACGTTCATTGGTATTATAGTTATCTAAGGCTAACTTGTCAACCGTTTTTTCCCGGAAATGACGAATTTTACGATAATCTCGTCCTTGTGAACTAAAAAAAGAAGACGCACAGCTGCCATAAAGCCGCCATGCGCTTGCATTGTTATATATGTATCGTCAAGGAATCGGTGTAAAGGAAACTGGCTTGCCATCGCCGTCAAACACTACCTGATAGCCGTGTCCCGGCTCCGGCGTTCTGGCGTAGGTCTGCTCCAAATCCGCGGGGAACCACCGCCGCAGCAGCATCACGATGACACCGCCGTGTACCACGCACACCGCGTCACGGCCCCGCGCCAAAATGGGCGCGATGGCCTCCCCTACCCTGTCGTACACCATCTGAAAGCTGTCGCCTCCCGGCGCACGGTGCTGCTCCACGTCGCCGCTGCACCATGCCTGAAAGGCGGGGTCGTCCTTCAGGTCCTCGTAGGACTTCATCTCCCACGCCCCGAAGTCCATCTCCCGCAGCCCCGGCACCTGGGTGTGGGGCATATCGCCGTAGAGAATGGCGAAGGTCTGCTCTGTCCGCACCATACCGCTGGTGTAGTAGTCCTGGCCCCGGGGATAGTCCGCCGTCTCCCGCAGACGCCGCAGCGCCGCCTCCCCCTCCGGGGCCAGCGGAATGTCTGCGCCGCCGTAGTAGAGCCGCCGCAGGTTTCCCTCGGTGAGGCCATGTCGAATCAACGTCAAAATCATTTCATTCTCTCTCCGATTCCGCAGAATACCCGGTACACGCTGACACTTTGCCGCGCCAGCTCCTGCAGCGCCGCGCCGTGGCGCTCCCGCCAGACTCTTTCATTGGCGTCCATGGGCACCACGCCGCAGCCCACCTCCCGGGCGATAATCACGGCGTCCTCCGGAAATTGCGGCATTTCCCCCTGTCGGGTCGCCGCCTCCAGATGATAATAGCACCGTTTTCCATCCACGAAGCCCTCTGCCAGGTCGCAGCAGTCCTCGTCACGCAGGGCAAACTGTGCCTTCGCCCAGGTCAGCTTGCCCTGATATGCCCCGCCGATCACCAAAATCATGCCGTCACCTCACGCAGGTCATCACGGCCACCCCCGCCAGCTCCCCCAATGTGAGGGCAAAGCCGGAAATGTCGCCGTTCATGCCATCCAACTGCTTAACGCCGTAGGCCGCGCACAGCCAGTACACCACCGCCGCTGTCAAGGGCGCAAAGCTGCCCCACAGCACCATCGGCACCACAGCGGCCGCCGCCAGGGCCACCGCAAGCGCCGCCACGAAGCCGCTTCGCCCCGCCGCCATGGCGCTGTACTGGCTGGTGTGCATGGGCCGCAGCAGCAGCACCGCCAGCCCTGCGCAGGCCCGCGTGGCCACGGGGATCAGCAGCACATCATACCACATGGCTTTTCCCGCCAGGAAAAAGCTCCACTGGGCCAGCGCCAGCAGCACCATACCGATGACGGCAAAGGCGCCGCTATGAGAGTCCTTCAATATCCGCTGCCGCGTGGCCAGGTCCCGCCGTGACAGCACCGCGTCGCACACGTCCATATACCCGTCCAGGTGAATAAACCCGGTGCAAAGCCAGGGCGCCGCCGTCAGCAGCAGCGCCGCCACGGATAACGGCAGAAAGCGGCACAGCCACAGCGCCGCCGCCCACACGCCGCCCACGATAGCGCCAATCAGCGGCAGCGCCGCCAGCATATAGGGCCGAGCAGCTTCGTCCCACCGCTTCCAAGGGCAGGGAATGGCCAAAAACATCCCCCAGGCCATGAAAAAACCGGTGATCACGCTCATATCCTCTCCCCTTTCCAGACGTGGACAAGCCCCGCCGTCACCTCATACACAGCGTCAAACTCCGCCGCCAGAGCGCGGCAGATTTCCGCCAGACCCCGGCGATATGCTTCCGTGGTCTCGTCAAAGATACATCCATCCCGCCAGATTTCGTCACAAACGCACACGAAATGGCGGCAGCGCCGGCTGATATACGTCAAATCCCCGGCCAGCCGCGCAGCGGCATCCGCATCCACGCCGTCAGCGGTAAACATCTCGTTGCCCAGCGCCGCCGTCACGCTGTCCAGCAGCACCGTGGCGCCCTCTGCCCCGCCGCAGCCAGGCCGCAGGTCTCTCCCCCGCTCCAGGGTGGTAAAGCCCCAGCCCGCCCGGTCCTCCACATGGCGGCGAATCCGCTCCCTGTCCTCGCCGTCCACCGGCTCCATGGTGGCCCAGTAGATCATGGGCCCGCCCTTCGCCAGCTTACGGCACAGCGCTTGGGCAAAATGGCTCTTGCCGCTCTTGCTGCCGCCCAATAGCAGAATCCTCATGGCGTTACGGTAAAGGCGTCACCCTTGCGGATGTCCGCCAGATAGTCGTCGTTGATGGCCGCCTGGGAAAAGGTGGCCATTTCATTCATGGCGGCGCAAGCCGCCTCCAGTACCCGGAACATCACCACACAGCCGCTGCCCTCGCCCAGCCGCATGCCCAATCCCAGGGGCGGCACCTGTCCCAGCTCTGCCGCCGCCAACTGATAACCGATTTCGAAAGAGGCGTGGGACAGAAAAAGCACGTCCTTTACGGCAGGGCAAAGCCGGGCCGCGCACAGCGCCGCCACAATGCTGATGTACCCATCCACCACGGCGGGCAGTTGATGCACCGCACAGCCGATAAACGCGCCGCACATGGCGGCAATATCCAGCCCGCCCACCTTGGAAAGGGTGTCAAGCACATCCTCTTTACAGGGCTGATGCAGCCTGATGGCACCGTCGATCACGGCCTTCTTATGGGCGAAGGCCTCATCCGTCAGGCCCCCGCCCCGGCCGCACACCTGCTCCACAGTGGCCCCGGTCAATACGGCCAGCACGGCGGCACTGGTGGTGGTGTTGCCGATGCCCATTTCACCGATGCCCACGATGTCCACGCCCTCCGCGTTGGCTCTTTCCACCGCCTCCATCCCGGCGGCCATGGCATCCACAGCCTGCTGCCGGGTCATGGCCGGCTCACGGGAAATATCCCCGGTGCTCCATCGCACCTTGCGGTTCACCACGCCCTCCGGCGTCGGGGCGTTGACGCCCACGTCCGTCACCACCACGCTGTCGCCGAAGTGGTGGGCCATGGCGGACATGCCGGTTTTATGCCGGGTCATATTGATGCACTGCTGCACCGTCACGCTCTGGGGCGCAGAGCTGACCCCCTGGGCCACCACGCCGTTGTCGGCGGCAAACACCAGCACCCGGCATTTTCCCGCCCTGGGCGTCACCGTGCCCTGAATGCCCGCCAGGGCCACGGCGTAGTCCTCCAGCCGCCCCAGGCTCCCCGGGGGCTTTGCCAGCTCCGCCTGCCGCCGCCGCGCCCTGTCCATGGCGTCCCGGTCAACGGGGTGGGCTGCGGCGATATGAGCCATCAGTTCCTGTTCCGTCATGCTCTTCATCCTCTTATGCGTGAATCCAATAAATCACGTAGCACTCTGTCATGTCGCCCCGGTAGAGAAAAATATTCTCCCCCATCTCGATATGCCGGTCAAACAGCATGTCCGGGATGAACAGCCGCGCCGTGGTCCGCCGCTGGCCCCGCAGGGTCAAGCCCTCTTTGGTAGGGTGCTCATGCAGCTCCGTGGCCGCCTCCTGCAAGCCGGGCAGCTGCAGCTGCACCTCCAGCCGGTGCAAATCCTTCTCGGCATTGATATAGATTAAATTGTCCTCGTTGCAAAACCAGTGGATATTCATGCCCTTCACCTCGCATGGCTACACTTTAAGGAAGTATCACCTGTAAATCAAGCGCTCTTTCGCCGCAACTGCATAAAACGGAAGAGAAATACCACCACCAGCACCGCCACCACCGCGATCCACATCCCCACCGAAGGCTGGGCCGGGTCGGAAAGGGATCGCACCGTGGCGCCGTCAAAGCGCAGCGTATAGTCAATGACATGGGGCTGGCTCATGGCCGTCGTCTCGGCAGACACGGAAATATCCTCATCCAGCGTCACAGGAATCAAGAAGGTGGAATTGCCCTCCTCGTTCACCGGCAGATACCGGACGCCCCCCACCTCCATGTAGTCGTAATGGGGGCTGCTCATCACCACCTTGGCGGTGATTTCTCCGCCGAAAACGGTAATTTCCGCAGGCGACTGTACGCTTGCCTTGCCGCTGCCGCCCGAGAGCGCAGCATCCACGTAGTACACACCGTCCGCCAAAGTGTTTTCCGCCGCAGTACAAACCGGCAAAGCCAGCAAAAGCACACACAGCAAGCAGACAACGATACGCATTTTATTCCTCATATCAACACCTCCGTCACTTTTCATAATACAGCGCAAGCCTCCATGCGCACGGTGCCCGCCGCGCGCACGGAAGCTTGCTCTATGGGTAACACTTGGCTTGACAATTTTAAGCGGCGGGTACTTCCATAGGCTCCGGGTCAGACACGGACACCATATGATCATACCACACACCCTTCTTGCCAATCAAGGCGCAGGGAAAATCTTTATCCAGATACGGCACGGGAATGTCGAACGCATTGGCCTCGTCGGTGGTGCCGTCGCTGTACTTGACCTCCTCCAGGGTGGGCTCCAGCAAAACGGCGCCCTCGGCCTGGGCCTCCTCGGCGGTGCCGACATAAAGGTGCAGAATGGACGTACTGGCCAGCACCACGTGAAGGGTCATCTGGCCGTTCTCCACCGTCAATACGCCCTTGCCGTCATACGCCTCGTTGGCGTGGAACATGGTGCTGTCAGTGGTAAAGGTGGCGGTGTAGACGCCGTCCGCCAGCGCGGGCTCCTCCACGGCGGGCTCAGCCGTTTCCTCCTCAGGGGCCGTGGCAGAGCCGCAGGCCACCAGCGTCAGCAGACAAAGCACTGTCAGTGCCGCAGCAATCCATCGTTTCATACAGTTTTCAGCTCCTTACTTGGCAAGCTGCTCCATGGCGGCAGCGGTGTGGGCCACATACAGCGCCTGCACGGCGGGAATGCCGCCCATGCCGTTGATCTGCACGTCAAAGCCCTCGAACTTGCCGGTGGCCTTGAACATGCTCAGCCAGGAATCCTCGTCCTCGCCGGCCATGTCGTTGTTGGCGTGATCGCCGGCCACCACCATCAGGGGACGCAGCACCACGTGCTTATAACCGGCCTGGGCCACCTTCTCGATAATGGCCTCGCAGGCGGTATCCTCGGGCTCGCCCTCCACGGTGCCGATAAACACGTTCTTATAGCCCAGCTCGTCCATCATGGTCTGCATCTGGGAATAGGTCACCTTTGCCACGTGGGCGGTGCCGTGACCCATGAACACAAACGCGGTGCCCAGGTTCTCGGCGCTCTCCAGGGAGTCGAAGCCACCTGCGCCGACGGCCGCGTTCACCACAGCCTCAGCCACGGCCTTCTTGTCGGCGTTCACCACGGTGGCGTCAGCGCCCACCTCGCCCAGCAGGGGCTCGGCGATGACCACAGACTTGAAGTTGTCCTTATAGGCCTCCACAGCCGCAGCCATCTCGTCGTACTCCGCGCCGTGCATCAGATGGGTGGGCTGCACCACCAGGTTCTCCACGCCATTGGCCACGGCGCGGTCCAGGGCCTGGGTCATATTGTCGATCTTCTCGCCGTCACGGGCCTGGATGTGGTTGATGATGATCTGGGCCGTAAACGCGCGGCGCACGGACCAGTCGGGATAGGCCTCCTGCAGGGCGTCCTCGATGCCCTTGATGTCGTTGACGCGGCTGTCGTTGAAGGAGGTGCCGAAGGACACCACCAGCAGCTCGTTGGCGCCGATGTCGTCACCGTTGCGGGGGTCGTCAAAAGAGGCGTCGCCGGTGTCCAGGCCGAAGTAGTCAGCCTCTTCCACCAGCTCCTTCTGCGCGTCGGTCAGGGCGTCCCACGCAGCCTTGGCGGCCTCGCAGTCCGCGTCGGTGGTCTCGGTGCGCTCCTGCACCTGGATGGCGGCAATCAGCTCATCCACAGCGGCAGCAGCCTCCTCGTCAGATACGGTCTCCACAGCAGGAGTTTCGTCCTCCTGGGCGGGCTGGGCGCTCTGGCCGCAAGCCGCCAGGCTCAGCACCATGCACAGCGCCAGTACCAGCGCCAGAAGGGTCTTTACGTTTTTCATCTTACAAATCTTCCTTTCCTTAATGATAATTGCTATTATTTCGGTATCACGCCGGAATAAACAAATAAAAAGCGGGCCTTGCAGCCCGCAGCCACGCCGCGCCCCCAGTCAAGGGACGCCAAGCGCCGATCTGCACAATACTTCGGAAGTCCGCGAAGCTGCACACGCCATGCTTCCATGGCAAGGAGGGCGCTCGTATCCTGGCTGATCGCGTCGGAGGCATTCCCTCCCGCAGCGAAGCGCCTTCCCAGTTACCCAGTGGCATCTGCCCCGCCGCCTGCGCGAATCACAGTAACGGCCTTGCGTGGGTCTTTCACCCAACTTCCGATCGCCGTCCCATCTCGATTCAGTTCGTTTGCATCATAGCACGGGCTAACCGTTTTGTCAACACCCCCGCTTTTGCGCCCTATCTTGACAAGTTCTTCCCTCGCGCTGTATAATCCTACTGTCAATTGAATGGACAAGTAGGGTGCAATCCCCTCGCAAGTACGTTGCCGTGACAGCCGGATGACCATGTTGCATATTCCTTTGCGGACACCGGAGGATATGAGGGCGTTTGAGAGGCTCAGTTGCGCCCTTTCCCCGGCAGTTCGCTGTCGGGGGTTTACTGTTTTATGGATGTATTTCGCAATATCAACGGAAAACTGTTACGCTGCGGTTATACCACCGGCTCCTGCGCTGCGGCGGCGGCCAAAGGTGCAACGGAAATGCTGCTGCGACAATCCCTGGTGGGCACCGTGTCCCTGGACACTCCCAAGGGCCTTCCCCTGTCGCTTATGCTGGAGGATTGCGCTTTCACGGCGTCCCAGGCCCGCTGCGCCGTCCGCAAGGACGCCGGCGACGACCCGGACGTCACCTCCGGCATTCTGGTCTACGCCACCGTCCGTAAAACCTTCGGGAAAGGCGTCACCATCGACGGCGGTGTGGGCGTGGGCCGCGTCACAAAACCGGGCCTCGACCAGCCCATAGGTGCTGCCGCCATCAATTCCAGCCCCCGCCGCATGATCACGCAGGCGGTGGAATCCGTCTGCCGCGCCCGGGGCTACGAGGGCGGCGTGGAGGTCATCATCTCCATCCCGGAGGGCGTAGCCCTGGCAAGCCGCACCTTCAACCCCCGCATGGGCATCCAAGGCGGCATCTCCATCCTGGGCACCAGCGGCATCGTGGAGCCCATGAGCAACCAGGCCCTGGTGGACACCATCACGCTGGAGCTGCGCCAGCTCGCCGCCACCGGCGAGCGGCACCTGCTCCTCTCCCCCGGCAATTACGGCCGGGATTTCGCCCGGGATAAACTAGGCCTGGACGTGACACACTGCGTAAGCTGCGCCAACTTTATCGGCGACGCCATCGACGCCGCCGTAAGCTGCGGCTTTCGCCACATTCTGCTCGTCGGCCACATCGGCAAGCTGGTGAAGCTGGGCATCGGCCAGACCAACACCCATTCCGCCTCCGGCGACGGCCGCATGGAAACGCTGCTGACTTGCGCCCTGCCCCACACCGACGATATCTCTCTGCTCCGCGCCATTGCCGACTGTGCCACAACCGACGCCGCCCTGACGCTGCTGCAGGCAGACGGCATCAAGGACGCCGTCATGACCACCCTGGGCGCACGCATCGAAGACACCCTCCGCCGCCGCGTCCCCTGCGACGTCACCGTGGGCTACCTCATGTTCACCAACCGCGCCGATTTAGGCGGCGTGCTGATACAAAGCGACAACGCATCGGAACTGATGCACCATTGGAGGATAGAAACATGATTCATTTTGTAGGCGCCGGCAGCGGCGCCGCCGATCTCATCACCCTGCGGGGCAAAAATCTTTTGGAGCAGGCCGACGTTATCATCTACGCCGGCTCCCTGGTCAACCCCGCTCTGCTGGACTACGCCAAGGAAAAATGCGCCATTTATAACAGCGCCACCATGACATTGGAAGAGGTGCTGTACGTCATGCGTAAGGCGGAGGCCGAGGGCAAGACCACCGTCCGCCTCCACACCGGCGACCCATGCCTCTACGGCGCCATTCGGGAGCAGATGGACAAGCTGGACCAGTGGCAGATCCCCTATGACTACACCCCCGGCGTGTCCAGCTTCTGCGGCGCGGCGGCGGCCCTCCGGGCGGAATACACCCTCCCCGGCGTGTCCCAGACGGTAATCATCACCCGCATGGCGGGCCGCACCCCCGTCCCCGACAGCCAGTCCATCCGCTCCCTGGCCGCCCACGACGCCACCATGGTCATCTTCCTCAGCACCGGGCTCCTGGAGGGATTGGAACAGGAGCTGCAATCCGGCGGCCTGGCCCCTGACACCCCCGCCGCCATTGTCTATAAAGCCACCTGGCCCGATGAAAAAGTGCTGCGCTGCACCGTCGCCACCCTCCATGATACCGCCCAGGCCAACAACGTCACCAAAACCGCCCTCATCGTGGTGGGCCGCGTCCTGGGCAGTGACTATGAGTTGAGCCGCCTCTACGCCGCCGACTTCTCCACCGAATTCCGGGAGGCCAAGCCATGACCATCGCCGCCATCGCCTTTTCCGACGCCGGTATGGCCTTGGGCCATCGGCTCATGGCGTCGGTGCCGGACATGACGCTGCACCGCTGCGGCAACGGCGAATTGGCGACCTGGACAGCGGACAGTTTCCCCCGCAACGAAGCCCTTTTGTTCATCGGCTCCGTAGGCATCGCCGTCCGGGCCATCGCCCCCCACGTGGTCAGCAAAACCAGCGATCCCGCCGTGGTGGTGATGGACGAGCTGGGCACCTACGCCATCCCTGTTCTGTCCGGCCATCTGGGCGGCGCCAACGCCCTGGCGGTGCAGCTCTCCCGGGCCTGCGGCGCCCTGGCGGTGGTCACCACCGCCACCGATATCCACGGCCTTTTTGCGGTGGACGATTGGGCCCGCCGCCAGGGTCTCCGGGTGGCCAACCCGGAACGCATCAAGTGGATTTCCGCCCGGCTTCTCTCCGGCGAAACCATCCGCTTCAAGAGCCTCTACCCCATTTCCGGCCCGGTTCCTGCCCATCTGGAAAGTGCCGACGAGGAATATGACATATTGATCAGCCACCGCAGCCGTGGCCGCGACACTGCTTTGCGCCTGGTGCCCCCCATCGTGACGCTGGGCATCGGCTGCCGCAAAAATATCTCCCGGGAGGCTGTGGAGGCCGCCATCGACAACGCCCTGCGCCGTGCCGGGTGCCATCCCTGCGCCGTAAGCGCCCTGGCCACCATCGACTTGAAAGCCCAGGAGCCCGCCCTGACGGCCTATTGCAGGGATAAAGGCATTCCCCTTGTCACCTATAGCGCTGAAGCGCTTTCCCAGGTTCCCGGTACTTTTTCTTCCTCTGCTTTCGTGCAGAAAACCACCGGCGTGGATAATGTGTGCGAGCGGGCCGCGGTACGCCATAGCGGCGGCCGTCTCATCCGCCCCAAGGAGGCCATGGACGGCGTCACCGTGGCCCTGGCCCTGTCCGAACCCCATCTCTCTTTTCAGGAGGCACTATGAAGCTGTTATACGTAGTGGGCCTTGGCCCAGGCAAGCAGGAGGGCATGACTCTGGCGGCAGACCGCGCCCTCCGCGAGAGCGAGATCATCATCGGTTACAGTAAATATGTGGCCCTGGTGCGTCCCTATTTCCCCGAAAAAACATATATGGACACCGGCATGACGAAGGAGACGGAGCGCTGCCGCAAAGCGCTGGAAACAGCGAATGAGGGCCGCACCACCGCCCTTGTGTGCAGCGGCGACAGCAGCGTTTACGGCATGGCGGGCCTCATCTATGAATTGAGCGTGGATTTCCCCAATGTGGCCATCCGCGTCATCCCCGGCGTCACGGCGGCCCTCAGCGGAGGCGCCATTTTGGGCGCTCCTCTGGGCCACGACTTTGCCGTCATCAGTCTCAGTGACCTGCTGACGCCCTGGGAGACCATTGAAAAGCGGCTCCACTGCGCCGGACAGGGGGATTTCTGCATCAGCCTCTATAATCCCGGCAGCCACAAGCGCACCGACTATCTCCAAAGGGCCTGTGACATCCTGCTGCAATACCGCAGCGGCGACACCGTCTGCGGCCTGGCCCACGACATCGGCCGGGACGGCGAATGGTGCGAGCTGACCACCCTTGCCAAGCTGCGGGATACCGCCGTGGATATGTTCACCACCGTCTTTATCGGCAACGGCCAGACCCGCGTCATCGCGGGCAAAATGGTGACGCCCAGGGGGTATCGCCTTGACTGACGTACTGCTGTTCGGCGGCACCACCGAGGGCCGCCAGCTGGCCCACTGCCTCAAGGAGCAGGGCATCCCCACCCTGGTCTGCGTGGCCACCGAGTATGGCGAATCCCTCTTGCAGGAGGGTGGCTGCCTCCGGGTACATCCCGGCCGTCTGGATGAAAACGCTATGTTGGCACTGATGCACTGCGAGCAGCCCAAACTGGTGCTGGACGCCACCCATCCCTATGCCGCCGCCGTCAGTCAGACGGTGGCCGCCGCCTGCGCTGCCGCGCAGGTCCCCTATCACCGTGTGCTGCGCCGCAGCGCCATGGAGGACGGCTGCGTGCTGCTGCGGGATATGGAGGAAATGATCGATTATCTCTCCGCCACGGAGGGCGTGGTTTTCTCCTCTCTGGGCTCCAAGGCGGCAAAGGCGCTTTGCCGGGTCAGGGACTATCAAAGCCGCCTGTGGCTTCGCATCCTCCCCACCGTTTCCAGCATCAGCGATTGTCTGGACGCCGGTTTTCCCGCCGCTCATCTCATCTGCATGCAGGGGCCTTTTTCCCGTGAATTGAACGTCGCCATGTTCCGCGCCACCGGCGCCAGGGTATTGATTACCAAGGAATCCGGCGCCACCGGCGGCTTCCCGGAAAAGGTGGCTGCCGCCCGGGACTGCGGCATGACCGTGGCGGTGCTGGCCCGGCCCCAGGATTTCCCCGGCCTCACCTGTGAGGCGTGGCTGCAGCGCATCAAGGAGGGCAATCTATGAAACAACTTACCATCGTCGGCGTGGGCGTAGGCCCCGACAGCGTCACGCCGTCCGCCCGCCGCGCCATCGAAAGCGCCCAGGTGTTGTTCGGTGCGCCCCGGCTGCTCACGGAGTGGGCGTCGCCCCAAAAGGCTGCCCATCCCTGCTACACCGCCGCCCAAATTGCGCCTATTATCGATAGCAGCGACGCTGACCGCTTCGCCGTCCTCGTGTCCGGCGACGTAGGGTTTTACAGCGCCGCCGCATCGCTGTGTCAGGAATTGCAGGGGGTCGACGTCCGCATGGAGCCGGGCATCTCCTCTCTCCACTACTTTTTTGCCCGCCTGGGCCGACCCTGGCAGGATGCCGCCACGGTAAGCTGCCACGGTCGCCGGGCCAATCTGGTGGACACGGTGCGCCGCAGCAGTGCCACCTTCGTCCTCACCGGCGGCAACGTACCGGAGCTGGGCGACACCCTGTGCCAGGCCGGGTTTGGCGGCCTTACCGTCACGGTGGGCCAGCGGCTGGGGCTGATTGGCGAATCCATCACCCGCCACACCGCTTCGGACCTGCCCACCCTCTCCACCGACCCCCTGACGGTGCTGCTCATCGACAATCCCGCCCCCGACGCTTCCTGCCCCACCGGCATCGACGACGCCGCGTTCATCCGGGGCGAGGTACCCATGACCAAGTCCGCCGTCCGGGCCGTCACCATGAGCAAGCTGCGCCTGGACCCCGACGCCATCTGCTGCGACGTGGGCGCCGGCACCGGCTCCGTCACCGTAGAAATGGCCCTCTCCGCCTGGCGGGGCCACGTCTACGCCATCGACAAATCCCCCGCCGCCATCGACCTGATCCGTCAGAACTGCGCCGCCTTCCATATCGGCAACGTCACCCCCCTTCTGGGCGATGCGTTAGAGCAGTTCACCGCCCTGCCCCCCATGGACGCGGTGTTCATCGGCGGCAGCAGCGGCGAAATGGAGGCCCTTATTGCCGCCGCCGTGGCGAAAAATCCCGCCGTTCGCATCGTGGTCAACGCCATCGCCTTGGAGACGGTGCAGCAGGCCATGGCCGCCTTTGCCGCCCAGCATATCACCCCGGAAATCGTGCAGCTCTCCTGCGCCGAGGCACGGGCGGTGGGCCGCATCCACATGCTGACGGCCCAGAATCCCATTTTCATTCTCTCCGGAGGTGGCGTCCATGAATGACCGCCTGTTGCTTGCCGGCACCCACTCCGGCTGCGGCAAAACCACTGTCACCTGCGCCCTGCTGGGGGCGCTGCACCGCCGTGGCCTTGCCCTCCAATCCTATAAATGCGGCCCCGATTACATCGACCCCATGTTCCACCGCCGCGTGCTGGGCATCAGCGCCGAGAATCTGGATCCCTTTTTCTCCACGCCGGAGCAGTTGCGGCTCCACCTGGGCCAAAGCACTTACCAATGCAGTATCATCGAGGGCGTCATGGGCTACTATGACGGCATCGGCCCCCAGGGCGACGCCAGCACCTACCACGTGGCCCATGCCACCGATACCCCCGTGGTGCTGGTGGTGAACGCCAAGGGTGCCTTCACCTCCCTGGGCGCCACCATACAGGGCTTTACTCATTTCCGCCCGGAGAGCCATATCTATGGCGTCATCTTAAACGGCTGCTCCCCCATGCTCTACCCCCAGCTTCAGCAGGTGGCGGAGGCGGCAGGCGTCCAACCCTACGGCTTCCTGCCCCATACCCCGGAGGCCACTATCGGCAGCCGCCATCTGGGTCTGATTACCGCCGATGAAATCGACGATATCCGCCGCCGTCTGGACGCCCTTGCCGATTTGGCGGAAAAATATCTGGACATCGACGGCCTTTTGGCCCTGGCCGCCACCGCATCCCCCCTGCCCATGTGCGGCAAACTCCTGTCCGTCACCCAGGGCACCGTCATCGCCGTGGCACGGGACGAGGCGTTCTGCTTTCTCTATGAGGAAAATCTCAACACTTTGCGCCATTTAGGCTGCGAACTGTCCTTTTTCAGCCCTCTCCACGACGCCCATCTCCCCGCAAACGCCCAGGGCCTCTATCTCCCCGGCGGCTACCCCGAGCTCCACGCCGTCGCCCTCAGTGAAAACCCCATCCGTCACGAGATTGCCGCCGCCATCCGCAGCGGCATGCCCACCATCGCAGAATGCGGCGGTTTTCTCTACCTCCATCGCACCCTGGACGGCACCCCCATGGCCGGCGTACTGGACACCGAGGCCCACACCACCGACAGGCTCCAGACCTTCGGCTACGTCACCCTGCGCTGCGAAAAGGACAACATGCTTTGCTCCGCCGGCGACACCGTCCCTGCCCACGAATTCCATTACTGTGCCAGCACTGACAACGGAAATACCTTTACAGCCGTGAAGCCCTCCGGCACCTGCTCCTGGCCCTGCGTCCACAGCAGCGACACCCTCTACGCAGGCTATCCCCACCTCTATTTTCCCTCCTGCGTGGAAATGGTTTCCCGCTTCGTGCGAAAGGCGGCGGCCTATGCCCTATGACGTCATCGCCATCGCTCTTGGCTTCGGCCTGGACCTGCTGCTGGGCGACCCGCCCACCTGGCCCCATCTGGTACGCTGGTACGGCAAGGTCATCACTTGGGCGGAAAAATGGTTTTACGCCATTAAAAACAAGCATTTCGGCGGATTCCTGCTGGTAATCGTCACTCTGCTATTGGGCACCGGGGCGCCCCTCGCCATCCTCTATGCCGCATGGCGCATCCATCCCTGGTGCTATACCGCCATCGGCGCCCTCCTCTGCTGGCAGTGTCTGGCGGCCCAAAGCCTCTGCCTGGAAAGCGGAAAGGTCTACAACGCCCTGCAAACCGGCACGCTTGCTGACGCCCAAAAGGCCGTTGCCATGATCGTGGGCCGGGACACCGACGTGCTGGACGAGGCCGGCGTCACCCGCGCCGCTGTGGAGACGGTGGCGGAAAACACTTCCGACGGCGAGGTGGCCCCCCTCTTTTATATGCTGCTCCTGGGCCCTGCCGGCGGCTGCCTCTATAAGGCCGTCAACACCATGGATTCCATGGTGGGCTACCGCAACGACCGCTACGCCCGCTTCGGCACCTGCGCCGCCCGACTGGACGACGCCGCCAACTACCTGCCCGCCCGCCTGGCCGCCCTCTTAATGATAGCAGCCGCCTTCCTTGCCGGCATGGACGGCAAAAACGCCTTCCGCATCTGGCGCCGCGACCGCCGCAACCACGCCAGCCCCAATTCCGCCCAAACCGAGGCGGTGATGGCCGGTGCCCTGGACGTCCGCCTGGCCGGCGACGCCCAATACTTCGGCGTCCTCCATAAAAAGCCCTACATCGGCGACGATATCCGCCCCATCGAGGCGGAAGACATCCTCCGCTCCCACCGTCTATTGCGCATCACCGCCTGGCTGATGCTGCTCATCACTCTTGCCGGGAGGTGTTTGCTCCATGCAGCCCTATGACCACGGCGGCGACGTCTACGGCGGCCCCCGCCCCAAGGTGGATTTCTCCGTCAACGTAAACCCTTTGGGCATGCCCCCACAGGTCGCAGGCGCCCTGTCCCTTGACCCTGCCGCCGACGCCCGCTATCCCGATCCCGCCTGCCGCGCCCTGCGCAGCGCCCTTGCAAAACACTTTTCCATTTCCGAGGAAAACATTCTCTGCGGCAACGGCAGTGCTGATTTGCTTATGCGCATTTGCGCCGCCCTGCAGCCGAAAAACGTGCTGCTTCCCGCCCCCACCTTTTCCGAGTATGCCCGCTGTGTGCGGCTATTCGGCGGCACTGTAAAGGAATATCCCCTGTCAGAAAATGACGGCTTCGCCATCACGAATGGCTTTCTCCATGCCGTCACCCCCGATACGGACATGGTGTTCCTCTGCCATCCCAACAACCCCACCGGCCGCCTCTGCCCCCCGGAGCTGGTGGCAAAGCTGGCGGACCGCTGCCGTGACACGGATACCTATTTAGTGGTGGACGAGTGCTTTCTCCCCTTTACCGACGGCGTTTCCGCCCTTCCCCTGCTGGCTGGGCACCCCAAGCTGCTGATTCTCCGCGCTTTCACCAAAATCTATGCCATGGCGGGTCTCCGCCTGGGCGTATTGCTGGGTGACGCCGCTCTCCTTGCTCGCATCGCCCCCTACGGCGCCCAGTGGAGCGTGTCCACCGTTGCCCAGCGCTGCGGCGTCGCCGCCCTGGCAAATGAGGACTGGATTCCCCAGACCCGCCAGTTTATCCGCATCGAGAGGCAGCGCATGACCGCCGCCTTCACAGCTTGTGGCCTCACCGTCTACCCCTCCGACGCCAATTTCCTGCTGCTGCGCGCCCCCATCCCCCTTGCCGAACCCTTAAAGCAGCATGGGCTGTGGGTACGCAAGTGCAATAACTTTACAGGTCTTGATGACCGTTTCATCCGCGTCGGCATCCAAAAACCCGCCGAAAACGATTGTTTACTTCATTCCATCCAGGAGGTGCTGCATGGCTAACGTCATCATGGTGCAGGGCACCATGTCCAACGCCGGTAAAAGCATACTGGTCACCGGCCTGTGCCGTGTGTTCCGCCAGGACGGCTATCGGGTAGCCCCCTTTAAAAGCCAGAACATGGCCCTCAACTCCTTCATCACCCGTGACGGCCTTGAGATGGGCCGGGCCCAGGTGGTACAGGCGGAGGCCTGCGGCGTCGAGCCCTCTGTGCTGATGAATCCCATCCTCCTCAAGCCCTCCTCCGATGTAGGCTCCCAGGTCATCGTCAATGGCGAGGTCTTAGGCAACAAGACCGCCCGGGAGTATTTCGCCATGAAACGCAGCCTCATCCCCCAGGTCATGGCGGCCTTTGACACCCTCAGCGCCCAAAACGACATCATCGTCATCGAGGGCGCCGGCAGCCCTGCGGAAATCAACTTAAAGCAGGACGACATCGTCAACATGGGCCTTGCCAAAATGGTCAACGCCCCTGTGCTGCTGGTGGGCGACATCGACCTGGGCGGCGTTTTTGCCCAGCTCTACGGCACCGTCGCCCTGCTGGACGAGGCAGAAAAAAACCTGGTCAAGGCAACTGTGATCAACAAATTCCGTGGCGACGTCAACATCTTAAAGCCAGGTCTCGATATGCTGGAGCAGCTCACCGGCAAGCCGGTGGCCGGCGTTCTCCCCTACCTCCATGTGGACATCGAAGACGAGGACAGTCTGACAGATCGTTTTGCCCGCCATGAGATCGGCCTGCTGGACATCGCCGTGCCCAAGCTGCCCCACATTTCCAACGCCACCGATTTCGCCGTCTGGGAGGCCACCCCCGGTGTCTCCGTCCGATACGTCACCTCTCCCGGCCAGCTTCGCCAGCCGGATCTCATCGTCCTCCCCGGCACGAAGAGCACCATTGCCGATTTGCTGTGGCTACGCCAGTGCGGTCTGGAGGCCGCCATCGCCCACGCCCACGCCTCCGGAACCCCCGTCATGGGTATCTGCGGCGGCTATCAGATGCTGGGCCGCCGCATCGTGGACAAGAGCGGCGTAGAGGGTGGCGGCGCGGTAAATGGTATGGGCCTCCTGCCCACCGAAACCGTATTTGCCGCCGAAAAGCATCGCACCCGGGTCACCGGCGTCATAAATACCGGTGGCCTCTACGCCACTTTGGACGGCGTCGCCGTGGAGGGCTACGAGGTCCACATGGGCGAAACCACCCTGGACGCAGCCGCCCGCCCCTTTGTCACGCTGTCCGACGGCAAGACCGACGGCTGTGCCGCTCACCACGCCTTCGGCACCTACCTCCACGGCTTTTTTGACACTGCCGACTGCCGCCGCGCCATGCTCCGGCTGCTGTGTAAGCGTAAAGGCATTTCGCCTGACACCCTGCATACCTTCGACTATTCCGCCTATAAGGAACAGCAGTACGACCTGCTGGCCGACGCCGTTCGGCGTAATCTCGACATGGATATGATTTATCGCATCGTAAAGGAGGGCGCGTCCTATGCACATTGAACTGGAGCAAGTGACCCCCATGGACATCGAACGCCGCAGCTTTGAAATCATCGAATCCGAGCTGCCCCATCCCCTTGACCCCCAGCTCGCCCCCATCATCAAGCGGGTCATCCACACCACCGCCGACTTCTCCTTTGCCGACTCCCTCTGCTTCTCCCCCGGCGCTGTGGAAAAGGCCCTGGCCGCCATTCGCGGCGGCGCCTGCATCGTCACCGACACCAACATGGGCAAAGCCGGGGTCAATAAATCGGCCCTTGCCAAACACGGCGGCGAGGTGTTCTGCTTCATGGCCGACGAGGACGTGCGCCTTGCCGCCAAAGAAAACGGCACCACCCGGGCCGTGGCCTCCATGGACAAGGCCGCCGCCCTGGGCCGACCCACCATTTTCGCCATCGGCAACGCCCCCACGGCGCTGATCCGCCTCTATGAGCTAATAAAGGAGGGCAAGCTGTCCCCCGCCCTCATCATCGGCGTGCCGGTGGGGTTCGTCAACGTGGTGCAGTCCAAGGAGCTGATTATGACCACCGACGTGCCCTACATCGTGGCCCGGGGCCGCAAGGGCGGCAGCAACGTGGCCGCCGCCATCTGCAACGCCCTGCTCTATCTCCTGGGCCGCGATTGACCCGTCTCATCCCCCATGTTATAATACCGAGTGAAACTATCAGAGGAGGTAACCCCTATGACCATGCAAGAAGCTCGCCAGAAGCTGACAGCCCTGCAGCACAAGCTGGCGGCCTACGGCCACGCCCTGGCCTTGATGAGCTACGACGGTGCCACCACCGCTCCCAAGGGCACCGCCGCCAACCGCGCCCAGTCCATGGGCGTGCTGGGCGAGGAACTGTATCGGCTGTCCACCGGCGAAGCTACCGTTCAACTGCTGGAATTCCTGGACGGGCACAAGGCGGAGCTGGACGAAAAGGAGCAGCGCATCGTCTACCTGCTGCTCCGTGACATCCGCCGCATGCAGAAGATTCCCATGGACGAATACATCGCCTATGAGAAGCTGACGGTGGAGGCAGACGACGTGTGGCACACCTGCAAGCTGAACAGCGATTTCGCCACTTTTGAGCCCTATTTGCAGCAGATTTTCGACTATAACCGGAAATTTGCCCGCTATTGCGCCCCGGAAAAAGACCCCTATGACGAGTGCCTCAACCGCTACGAGGAGGGCCTGGACCGCAAGCAGTGCGACGCCTTCTTCGCCACGCTGCGTGCGCACATCGTCCCGCTGCTGCACAAGGTGATGGCCCGGCCCCAGCTGGACAACAGCCTCATCCGCGGCCATTTCGACGCCGGCCGCCAGGACGTGCTCTCCCGCCGCCTCATGCCCCTCATCGGCCTGGACACCGACCACGTAGGCCTTTCCACCACCGAGCATCCCTTTACCACCAGCCTGGGCTCCCACCTGGATGAGCGCATCACCACTCATTATTATGAGGAGGATTTCTCCGACTCCATGTTCAGCGTCATCCACGAGGGCGGCCACGCCCTGTATGACACCGGCAGCGACGACGATCTGGCCTACACCGCCCTGGACGGCGGCGTGTCCATGGGTATCCATGAGAGCCAGAGCCGTTTCTATGAGAACATTCTGGGCCGCAGTCAGGCTTTCTGCGACCATCTGCTGCCCATCTTGCAGGAGATTTTCCCGGAGAAGATGGCGGGCCACACCTCGGAGGAGCTGTACCGGGCCATCAACCGGGTGGAGCCCTCCCTCATCCGCACCCAGGCCGACGAGCTGACCTATTGCCTCCACGTCATGGTGCGCTATGAGCTGGAAAAGCAGATTATGGACGGCACCCTGGCGGTCCACGACCTGCCCCGGGCCTGGAACGCCCTCTATAAAGAATACCTGGGCATTGACGTACCCGACGACCGCCGCGGCGTGCTGCAGGATAGCCACTGGGCCGGCGGCCTGGTGGGCTACTTCCCCTCCTACGCCATCGGCAACGCCTACGGTGCCCAGTTCCTGCGGAAGATGAAGGAAACCGTGGACGTGGACGACTGCCTGCGCCGGGGCGATTTCGGCCCCATCAACGACTGGAATCGCACCCACATCTGGCGCTTCGGCTGCTTGAAAACCCCCAAGGCCCTCTTTGAGGAAGCCACCGGCGAGACCTTCGATCCCACCGTATACACCGCCTACCTGGAGGAAAAATACGGCAAGCTGTACGGCATCTGCTGATAGAAAATAGCATAAAACACGGCTCCCCACCGGGGGAGCCGTGTTTTGTTGTCAAAATACGTTAAAATCGCTATCTCAAATGATTCCATCGTTTAATTGTTCGCAGAAGTGACCATATATTTCGTAGGGGCGGGGCTCTGCTCCGCCCAAACCCGTTTTATCCTTGACGATAAGATGGTTTTTCGCAGAAGCTACCGTCTATTTCGTAGGGGCGGACGACTCTGTCCGCCCCACCCTGTCTATCATT
>CAMKGX010000036.1 GCA_946412355.1 uncultured Clostridia bacterium | reverse complement strand
GTGACGGTGGCCCTAAAACTCCGTGCAAATGGCCCTATCGCGTCGAAATTTACAGGCGGCGTTGCTGGGGCGCCAGCTGGTGGGGATGGGGGAGCAGAAGTACTTCCAGATCGCCTCCCCGTCACCTCGCAGCCAGGCCATCTCGATGGCGGTGCGCATACTCCTCTCCACCCGGGAGGCGGTGGTGCCGAAGCGCTTGGCCACGTCCGGGTACAGCGCCTTGGTGACGGTGCCGGTGATGTCCCCGTAGTCCACGGCCATGAGGATGGCCTCCCGGAGGTAGCGGTAGCCCTTGACGTGGGCGGGGATGCCGATTTCGCGGAAGATGGCGGTGACGCGCCGCTCCAGGGCCACAGATTGGTCCTCCGCCGTTTCGTTCCCGGAGACGGCCATGTGCATCTGCTCCAAAAGGGAGGCTTGGTGTACCGGCTTTGCCATAAAATAGAAGGCGCCCAGCCGTGCTGCCTCTGCCATGGTGCGCTCGTTGCAGAAGGCGGACAGCATGATGACCTGGGGCGGCTGCGGCCATTCCCGCAGCGCCCGCAAAAGGCCCAGGCCGTCCAGGCTGGGCAGCGCCACCTCTGTCAGCACCAGGTCGGGCCGCAGCTGGTCGCAAAGTCGCAGCGCTTCCATGCCGTCGCCGACGGCCGCCACCACGGTGAACTCGCCGGTGCTCTCCACCAGCTCCCGCAGCAGGAGGCGGGATTCCTCTCCGCTGTCGGCCAGAAGTACAGTTCGGATATTCTCCATACAATGTTTCCATCCCTCATCAAGAATTGCCGGGGCGGCGCGTACCCTACCGGCGTACGAAGCCCGGCAAAACGGCTGGCGGCAGAGTTCCCAAAACACGCCGCGCTGCCCAATATACAAACACACAAAATAACTATACCCTACGGCGGGCGGGAAAGCAATTAACTGTCAGCATAGTGCCGGTGAAAAATGACGGAAAATGGCACGATAATGGATGTACCTCCGCCATTCCTGGAACAAAATCGAGGCGGCCCACCGGGGCCGCCTCAAGCTGTCGACAAAGTGTCGACAGCTTGAGAGCAAATGCATAAGCATTCAAAAATGCTTATTAATTTGTATGGATTTCACGTGAAGGGGGACTCCCGTCCCCCTTCACAATTCCCCATGTGTGTCGATACCTGTCCGCAAATATCTTTGCCTAATGGCAATCCTTTGCTTGTCGGGGAGAAGCGCGGGGGCTTACTTCCCCTTCTTAAACTCCTTGCCGTTGGTGCTGCCGCCGTCGCAGAGGACGTCCACGCCGGCAAGATACCCGTTGCGCTCGTCGGCCACGGTGGCAATGGCGAAGCCCAGCTCCTCGGGCCGGCCCATCCGCTCCTCGGCGGTGAAGGGAATGAGGAAGCCGCCCTCCTTCTCCTCCAGCTTGCCCATGTCGGTGGCGATGAGGCCGGGGCTCAGGGACACCACCCGGATGCCCTTCTTGCCGTAGGCAAAGGCGCACTTCCGGGCGTACCAGCACACGAAATTCTTACTGAGGGCGTAGGCGAAGCCGGACTTCTGGTAGTCGGTCTTGGCCATGTTGGCCAGCTTCAGCTGCTTCTTGAGATAGGCCGCCTCGTCACTCTCCGCCAGGGGATAGCTCTTTTTCGCCATATTGGTGAGGAAGCCGGGCAGGGAATAGGCGGAGTTGGAGCTGATGTCGCAGATGACGCTGCCAGGGCCCATCACCTTGGCAAACTCCTCATTGACGTACACCGTGCCCAGGGCGTTGACCCGCAGGATCTTCTCGCCGTCCGCCATGTTGGGGCTGAGTCCTGCGGCGTTGATGACGTTCTTCACCGTGCCCAGGGACGCGGCGTATTCCGCCAGCTCCCGCACGCTCTCCCGGTTGGAGGTGTCGCAGGCGTGGGCGTAGGCGGTGAAGCCCAGCTCCGTCAGGGCGTTGACGGCCTTCTCCAGCTTGGCCACCGTCCGGCCGGACAGCACGATGATCTTCTCCTTGGGCATGCACTTGGCCGCCTCCAGCCCCATGCCGGAGCCGCCGCCGGTAATCACAACAACGTTTGCCATAACCATTCTCCTTTTCAAAAAAGATTTCGTCCCAAAAGGGGCCTTTATTCATGGTTTCACTATACCACAGTGTTCCACAAATTGTAAATCCCTATTTGCGAAAAAAATCACAATCTTTTAGAAATGTAAATAACTCCCTTCGGGACAGGCCCTTTTCAGCCTGCCCGAAGGGAGTCATCTTATGTATTCTCCGCCTCCGCGGCCTTTTCCAAATCCTCCTGGTACACGTCCCACAGCTCCTCGTTCAGTTCCAGCACCGTGCGGCTGACCCTTACCGAGCCGTCCCGCAGTGTACGGCAGGTGAAGCGGCCCAGGAAGGCGTCCCCTTCGTCGCACTGGGCGCAGGAGAGCAGGGCGCTGTTGCTGTGGCGCACCCAGTTTGTAAGGTGCAGGGCCTGTCCGCAGTAGGGGCAGGTGAGGGCGGTCATGGCCTCGTCCGCCATGGCCGCCTCCAGGCTGGGGAACAGCACCCCCAGGGAGAGGCCGCTGCGCTTGTCCTGGGCGTAGCCCACGTAGCGCAGGGCGTAGTCGCCTATGTACTCGTCCAGATTCATCCGGGAGCAGACCCGGACGGTGTTGCGCACGTCGTTCAGCGCGTCGTGGGAGCGATCCTTTTCCAGCCCCAGCAGCTCCACGGCGTATTCCAGGGAGAACTGCCGCTCCTGCCGCATGATCTCCACGGCGAAGATGTGCTGCAAGTCGAAGGAAGTGGGCATGTCGTCGGTGTCCAGGCCGTGGATCAGCAGGTTATCCATCAGCACGGGGATGTCGTCGGGGCCCCAGGTGCAGAAGCAGCAGTCGTCGCCGCACCAGTCCCGGAACGCCCGGTACGCCTCCGGGAAGGCGGGGGCCGCCGCCAGATCCCGGGCCCGAATCCGGGTCAGCCCCGCCACGTGCATATTCATTTTGGGGTAATAGGAGGGCCGCACATAGCTGCGATACTCCCCCTGGGGGCGGAATTGGTCATCCAGCCGGATGGCGCCGAACTCGATGACCTCCGAGTCGAAGGGGAAGGGGTCGGTGATCCGCTCCTCCCGCCGCATGGGCTGGTTCCACTCCAAATCCAGTACGATATAGTGCATGGGCGATTATTCCTGTTCGTTCTTCTCCTGCCGCCGCTCCAGCATGGGCAGGAAATAGTCGCTGTAAATGAAATCCAGAATGGCCGCCAGGGGGATGGACAGCAAAATGCCCACAATGCCGAACATGTTGCCGAACACCACCACCGCCGCCAGAATCAGTAGCCCGGACACCCCCAGGGAGTTGCCGAACAGCTTGGGCTTGATGACGTAGCCGTCCAAAAATTGCAAAATCACCGTGAAAATCACGAAAATCAGCGCGTGGACGGGGTTGACCAGCAGCAGCACGAAGCCGCCGATGACAGCGCCGATGACAGGGCCGAAGGTGGGCACCAGGTTGGTCACCGCCACCACCATGGACACCAGGCCCACGTACTGCATCCCCGCCACGAACATGAACACGGCGTTGGTGCAGCCCACGATGGCCGCGTCCAGCAGACTGAACACGATATAACGGGTCACGATCTTGTCACACCGGGCGGCAAAGGTGGAGATGGCGTCCAGCCGCTTCTGCCCGACGATGGCGTGGAGCAGCCGCTTCGCGCCCTTCTTCACGCCCTCCTTGGAGGCCAGCAGATACACCGACAGAATGATGGCCAGCACCCAGTTGGCCACGCCCTTGCCCGCCGTGGCGGAGGCGTCAATGATGTTGCCGATGTTCTCCTTGACCCAGTTGGTGATCCGCTTCACCACGGTGGTGGAGGAGTCCAGCACCTGGTCCAGGTTCAGCGCCTCGGACAGGCCCCACTGGTCCGTCAGCCGCCGCAGGGAGGCAATGTAGCTGTCCATATTGTCCAGCAGCCCGCTGACGCTGTAATACATCTGGGGGATCAGCGTCCCCAGCAGGAAGCCCAGCAGCAACAGCACCGTCACCAGCGTCAGGGCGATGCTCAGCGTCCACCGCAGCCCGGGGCTGCGGATGGCCTTCAGCACTCGGTTATTGTACAGCATCGCCAGGGGATTCATAATGTAGGCCAGCACGCCGCCCAATGCGATGGCGGCAAAGTAGCCGGTAAAGGTCTTCAGCCCCGCGCCGATGTTCCCCAGGTTGCTCAGCACCACGTACAGCACCACCGCCGCGCAGCTGGCCACCGTGTAGGGGAACCACTTCTGCTCCCCCAGCTTCACCTTTTTCATAGTATCGCACTCCTTGACGCCCTGCGCCGTAAAGGATGCAGAGCCAAACTATCACTTATACATTATACCACGTCCGAAGGCCCCCGGCAATAAATTCCACCGATTTTTAACGCAAAAAAACGGCGCTTCGCCATATTGTACCCATGTGCGAAGCGCCGTATGCGGTTGGCCAAAGGGGAGGGGCGGCGCGATTACACCACCTGGAACAGGAAGAATTTCAGATAGTTGGTCTCCTCCACGCCCCACAAAATGGGGTGGTCGGCGCACTGCTGCCGGGCCTCGATCTGCCGCAGGGTCACCCCGGCGTCGTGGGCGGCGTCCCGGAGCATGCGGATAAACAATTCCTCCGACGCGAAATGGGAGCAGGAGCAGGTGGCCAGATACCCGCCCCGGGGCAGCAGCTTCATGGCCCGGTAGTTGATCTCCTTGTAGCCGCCCATGGCGCTTTGGATGGTCTTGCGGCTCTTGGTAAAGGCCGGGGGGTCCAAAATGATGAAGTCGTATTTCTGGGGCTGACCGGCCAGAGTGGGCAGCAGGTCGAACACGTCGGCGCACAGAAAATCCATCTGCCCGTCCAGGCCGTTGCGCCGGGCGTTCTCCGCCGCGCAGTCCACGGCGAATTGGCTCACGTCCACCGCCGTCACGTGCTTGGCGCCGCCCTTGGCAGCGTTCAGCGCAAAGGAGCCGGTGTGGGTGAAGCAGTCCAGCACCGTGTGGCCCTTGGCCAGCCGGGCCACCGCCCGGCGGTTGTATTTTTGATCCAAAAAGAACCCGGTTTTCTGGCCGTTGACGAAGTCCACGGTGTATGCGATGCCGTTTTCCGTAATGGACACCGTCTCGTAGTCCGGCGCCGCCTCCCCGGGCAGGGAATACCAGCCCTTGCCCTGGGCCAGGCCCTCCTTGTCCCGGAGGGCCACGTCGTTGCGCAGGTATACGCCGTCGATTCGCTGGCCGTCCTGCCGCAGCACCTGCACCAGCGCCGGGAAAATCACGTCCTGCCGCTGCGCCATGCCCAGGCTCAATACCTGGGCCACCAGCACCGTGCCGAACCGGTCCACCGTCAGGCCGGGGAAGAAGTCCGCCTCCCCGAAGATGACGCGGCAGCAGAGCAGGTCCTCCTCCGCCAGTACCGTCTTGCGGTAGGCCCAGGCGTAGGCCGCCCGCCGCTGCCAGAAGGCGGCGTCAAAGGTGTCGTTGGCGTTGCGGCTCACCAGGCGGCAGCGGATGGTGGAATGGCTGTTGTAAAAGGCGGTGCCCAGGTAGCTACCCTTGCGGCTCACCACGTCCACCAGCGCGCCGTCGGTGACGCCGTCCTCCACCTCCGTCACCTCTCCGGCATACACCCAGGGGTGCCCCTGCACCAGCGCCGCCTCCCCCTTGGGCGTGATATGCACTTTTTTGTAGGGCCGCTCCATCTTCATGGCCGCCACCGCCTCTCTCGTTTTTATCTTCCCCGCATTCTACCACATACCCGCCCGGATTTCCACATATACTGCAAAAGATTGTTTCGAAAGGACGGGAATTACTATGCCCATCATCTTTTTGTCCCCCAGCACCCAGGAGTATAATCCCTACATCACCGGCGGCAACGAGGAATTGTACATGAATCGCATTGCCGACGCCATGGAGCCCTATCTCCGCGCCAACGCCATCCGCTGGAACCGCAACACCCCCGACATGACCGCCGCCTCCTCCATCGCCCTGGCCGCCCAGGGCACATACGATTTCTACCTGGCCCTCCACTCCAACGCCTCCGGCGACGGCACCACAGAGGGCCGCACTCGCGGCATCATCGCCTTTTATTACCCCACCTCCACGTCGGGGAAGCGGGCGGCGGAGCTGTTCGCCGAGAATCTCCGCCGCATCTACCCCCTGCCCGACCTGGTCACCACCCGCTCCACCACCACGTTGGGGGAGGTGCGCCGCCCCAGGAGCCCGGCGGTGCTCATCGAAATCGGCTACCACGACAACACCGCCGACGCCACCTGGGTCAGCACCAACGTGGCCGCCATCGCCCGGAACCTGGTGGAGGCCCTGTGCCAGTATTTCGGCCTGCCCTTCATCGAGGCCACGGCGGAGCGGCAGGGGGTGGTGGTCACCCAAGTCTCGCCCCTGAATCTCCGGGCCTATCCCGCCGCCACCGGCGCCGTCATCACCACCATCCCCCGTGGCGCCCAGGTGACGGTCACCGGCAGCTATCAGGGCTGGTACACCGTCTGGTACGGCGAAAATGCCGGCTACGCCTCCGCCGCCTACATCCAATTACAATAAGGGGATAAAAAAATCCGCGCGGTGCGGATTTTCCTTGACAGTTTACCATAACAGGTTTAGAATGGAAAAAGATTAGTATCGGAGAAAAAGGGGTTTTCCGATTATTTTTCTGCATTGTCGGCAATTGTGCCGATAGATTTACCAAATACAGGAGGCAGACCATGACGTTTACCATCGTCCACCTGCTCGTTGCGCTGGTGGCGGGTTGCGCCCTTGGTGTCCTTGCTTGTATTCTCATTCGCAGTCAAAAGGCGAAAGACGCCCAAAAGAAGATTGCCAATGCCGAAGATGAAGCTCTTCGCATCGTCAATGAGGCCATCAAGAGCGCAGAGAGCAAGAAGCGCGAGGCCATGCTTGAGGCGAAGGAAGAGATTTTGAAGAATCGAACCGAATACGAGAGGGAAGTCAAGGAACGCCGCGCCGAGCAGCAGAAGCAGGAGCGCCGTCTGCAGCAGAAGGAAGAGAATCTCGACCGGAAGCTGGAGACCATTGAAAAGAAAGAGGAGGCCCTTCAGGCCAAGCACGCCCAGATCGACAAGGAGCAGGAAGAGCTCAAGGTCATCAAGCGCAGCCAGACCGAGATGCTGGAGCGCATCTCCGGTTTCACCGCCGAGGAGGCCAAAAAGTATCTGATCGACCAGGTGGAGTCCGAGGTCACCCACGAGACCGCCTTGAAGATCAAAGAGCTGGAGCAGCGCGCCAAGGAGGAGGCCGATCAGCGTGCCCGCGAGATCGTGGCCACCGCCATCCAGCGCTGCGCCGCCGACCATGTGGCCGAGATTACCGTCAGTGTGGTTCCCCTGCCCAATGACGAGATGAAGGGCCGCATCATCGGCCGCGAGGGCCGCAATATCCGCGCCATCGAGACCCTCACCGGCGCAGACCTTATCATCGACGATACCCCCGAGGCCATCACCGTCTCCTGCTTCGAGCCCGTCCGCCGGGAGGTGGCCCGGGTAGCCCTGGAGAAGCTGATTGCCGACGGCCGCATCCATCCCACCCACATCGAGGAGATGGTGGAGAAGGCCCGCCGTGAGGTGGACTCCGTCATCCGCTCCGAGGGCGAGCGGGCCGTGCTGGAAACCGGCGTCCGGGGCCTGCACCCCGAGCTGCAAAAGCTGCTGGGCCGCCTGCATTACCGCACCAGCTACGGCCAGAACGTGCTGCAGCACTCCATCGAGGTGTCCCACATCGCCGGCCTTATGGCCGCCGAGCTGGGCGCCGACATCCACGCCGCCAAGCGGGCAGGTCTCCTGCACGACATCGGCAAGGCTCTCGACCATGAGTTCGAGGGCACCCACGTGGCCCTGGGCGTGGAGTACTGCCGCAAGTACAAGGAAAAGGAAGACATCATCCACGCCATCCAGGCCCATCACGGCGACGTGGAGTGCAAGACCCTGGTGGCCTGCCTTGTCCAGGCAGCCGACGCCATCTCTGCCGCCCGTCCCGGCGCCCGCCGCGAGAACCTGGAGAACTACATCAAGCGCCTGGAGAAGCTGGAGGAGATCACCGGCACCTATCCCGGCGTGGAGAAGAGCTACGCCATCCAGGCCGGCCGCGAGGTCCGCGTCATGGTGAAGCCCGACCAGGTCAGCGAGGATGAAATGGTCATCCTGGCCCGTGAGCTGGCCAAGCGCATTGAAAATGAGCTGGAGTACCCCGGCCAGATCAAGGTTCATGTGCTGCGTGAGACCAAAGTGGTGGAATACGCCAAATAAAGCAACCATGCGGCGTCCTTCGGGACGCCGCGTTTTTCACCCCGTAGCGGGGCAAGCTATGTCTATATCATGTCGCTTGCCCCAGGGAGGTACCCAATGAAATCTGTTTTGAAAATGATATGTCTGCTGCTGGCGCTGGCCTTGCTGTGCGGCTGCGCCGCTGTCCCCACCGCCCCGGAAAAAAACGAAGCGGCAGGGGAGGGGAGCGCCCCGGTGGATGATCCCGCCCCCGCATTTGAAACCGCCGTCACCGTCACCCTGTCCGGCGACGGCCTCAACGGCGAGCAACAGGAGCTGGTGACGGATTTGCTGGGGCGGTGGTATCGCTTCATCGGCACCTTTGAGGCCCAGGACTTTGCGCCCCTGTTCTCCGACAGCGACCAGGCCCGCACCCACGCCGCCGCCTGCCGCACCCTGTCCGCCATCCGCGCCGCCGCCCCGGAGGACTTGCACCTCATCGACTGCGCCGTGTCCCTCCACGTGGACAGCGTGACGGCGGACGAAACCGGCCTTACCGCCACCGTCACCGAGGACACGGTGATGCACTTTGCCGCCACCGCCGACGTGGACAGCTATTTATACGCCATGCCCCACATCTTCCGCTTTGCGGAGACGGCGGCGGGCTGGCGCATCGCCCACCACGAGGCGGACGACAACCCCTTTTTCAGCTATACCGACGACCCGGAGGGCGACGCGGACGCCAATCTGGCCACCCTCCTGGCCAACATCGCCGCCCGGCCCGCCCCCGCCGACCCCACGCCCGCCCCGGCGGTTGACCATCCCTATGACCGGGACGCGGCCCTTGCCTATATGACGGCGTACGCCGACCACCGCAATCCGGAGTGGTACGCCTACGACGCCGTGGGCGGCAACTGCATGAACTTCGGCTCCCAGGTGCTGCTTGCCGGCGGCATCCCCATGGACGCCGTGGGCGACGCCACCTGGCGGTGGCTGGCCCCCTTCAACACCACCGGCTCCTTCATCAACGTCAACGGCTTTGAGGAATACGCCCGCACCAACACGGGCTTCGGCCTGGTGGCCACCGTGGGGCCCGACGACGGCGCCGGGCAGGTGGGCGACCTCCTGTTGCTGGGCATCGACGGCCCCCGCCACACCACCGTTATTTCCGGCTTTGTGACGGACGGCAGCGGCAAAACGGTGGACTATCTGCTCTGCTCCAACACCACCAATTATCGGGACTTCCCCGCCGCCGCCTACTATTACACCTCCCGCACCCTGGTGAAAATCCACGGCTGGAACGACTGACCCCTTTCCCCGGCGGCGCATCTGTGCTATACTACCACCAATCCAACGAAACAGGGAGGGCCGCTTATGCTGGTCAATCTTCTCGCCCTGGGCGATGTCACCTCCGACAGCGCCATCGCCCACCTGCGGCGCCATCTGCCCTCGTATAAAAAGCTGAAAAACGTGGCGTTCACCGTCGTCAACGGCGAAAACGCCTCCGGCACCGGCCTGACCCCCGCCCAGGCGGAGGCGCTGTTTGCCGCCGGTGCCGACGTCATCACCCTGGGCAACCACACCTGGGGCAAAATGAACATCCGGGACTATCTGGAGGAGAACCGCTATATCCTCCGCCCCGCCAATTTTTCCAATCGCTGCCCCGGCCGGGGCTGGGGCGTGTACGACTGCGGCAGATTTTCCGTGGCGGTGATCAATCTCATCGGCCGCTGCGACCTGGATTGGAAGGCCGCCGACCCCTTTGGTACCGCCGACAGGATTCTGGAGGAAATGGCAAAGGACAAGCCCACCTTCACCGTGGTGGACTTCCACGCCTCCGCCACCAGCGAAAAGCTGGCCCTGGGCTACTATCTGGACGGCCGCGTCAGCGCCCTGTGGGGCACCCATACCCACGTGCCCACCGCCGACGCCTGTGTGAATCCCAAGGGCACCGGCTACATCACCGACCTGGGCATGACCGGCCCCATTGCATCGGTGCTGGGCGTGCGCATCGAGCAGTCCATCGAGAGCTTTTTGGGCGGTCTCCCGGGCCGCTACCAGAGCGCCGACGGCCCCTGCAAGGCCCAGGGCTGCCTGTTTACCCTGGACACCGCCAACGGCCTTTGCACCGCCGTGGAGCCGGTGGACATCCGCTAAACCGCATTTTCCCGCAGGGGAGGGGAGACCATGGAAAAGAAGATTTTACTCATCGGCACCGGCGGCACCATCGCCAGCGAGATGTCCGGCGACGGCCTGGCCCCGGAGCTGACCGCCACGGAGCTGCTGCGCTTCGTGCCACGCATCGCCTCCTTCTGCGCGGTGGACTGCGTCCAGCCCTTCTCCCTGGACAGCACCAATATGCGCCCGGAGAATTGGCTCTCCATCGCCGCCGCCATCCGGCAGCATTACGACGACTACGACGGCTTCGTGGTCACCCACGGCACCGACACCATGGCCTACACCGCTGCCGCCCTCAGCTACCTCATCCAGCGCAGCCCCAAGCCCATCGTCCTCACTGGCGCCCAGAAGCCCATCTGGTTCGACTCCACCGACTCCAAGCGCAACCTCACCGACGCCTTTCTCTACGCCTGCCGTGGCTGCGGCGGCGTGCAGATCGTGTTCAACGGCAAGGTGATTTTGGGCACCCGGGCCCGCAAGACCTTCTCCAAGAGCTTCAAGGCCTTTTCCAGCGTCAATTACCCCGACCTGGCGGTGCTGCAGGACGAGCATCTGTTGCAGTTTATCCGCAATGAGGACGTGGACGGCCCTCTGTTTTGGGACGCGCTGGACCCCAACGTGGGCCTTTTGAAGCTGATTCCCGGCATGGACGGCGCCGTGGCGGACTATATGCTTCGCCGCTATGACGGCCTGGTCATCGAGAGCTTCGGCGTGGGCGGCCTGCCGGAATACGGCGGCTTCTACGACGCCGTGGCCCGCGCCGCGGGGGAGGGCAAGGTGGTGGTGATGACCACCCAGGTGCCCAACGAGGGCAGCGACCTGACGGTGTACCGTGTGGGCGGGCGGCTGAAACGGGACCTGCAGCTGCTGGAGGCCTACGACATGACCACCGAGTCCGCCGTGGCAAAGCTGATGTGGATTCTGGGCCAGACCCGGGACTTCCCCGCCGTGCAGCGATTGTTCTACACCCCCGTGGCCATGGACATCCTCCACCCCCAGGCGTAAAAACAATAGCAAAAAGGGCCGAAAGGCCCTTTTTTACTGGTTAAAAGCATAGTTGCCGCCCGCTTTTCCCATACTATCCGGGAAAGGGGGTGGCACTATGGAACGCTTTTCCGCCAAACTTGCCCAAATGGACGACATTCTGGGCGCAGGCCGCAATTTCGATATGGTGAGCCGCGACCTCACCATCGACGGCAGCCGGGCCCGGCTCTACGTGGTCAACGGCTACGCCAAGGAGGACATTTTGGAGCGCGTTATCGCCGCCTGGCAGGCGCTGTCCCGGCTCCCCGCCTCGGCGGAGGACTTCGTAGCCTCCTGCGTGGCGGCGGCGGACGCCCAGACGGAGCCGGACGCCCAGAAGGCCGCCGTGGCGGTGTTCTCCGGCAAGACGCTGCTGCTGGTGGAGCGCTACCAGACCCATATCCTCCTGGAGGCCAAGACCTATCCCACCCGCTCCGTCCAGGAGCCGGACACCAGCCGGGTCCTCCGGGGCAGCCACGACGGCTTTACCGAGAACATCATGGAAAACGCCGCCCTCCTACGCCGCCGGGTGCGGGACACCCACCTGACCCTGGAGATTGCTACCGTCGGAGGCCGCTCCCGTCAGGACGTGGCCATGATCTACATGGCGGGGGAGGCGGAGGAGACCATGCTGGCGGAGCTGCGGCAGAAGCTACAAGCCATCTCCGTCCGCTCCTTCTCCCTGTCCCAGGAGTCGTTGGCGGAGTCCATCGCGCCCCGGCAGTGGTGGAATCCCTTCCCCAAGGTGCGCTACACCGAGCGGCCCGACGTGGCGGTGGCCAGCATCATGGAGGGCAGCATCCTCCTGATGGTGGACAACTCCCCCTGCGTCATGATCCTCCCCGCCACCATTTTCAGCTTCACCGAGGAGGTCAACGACTACTATTTCCCGCCCCTCATCGGCTCCTATCTGAAAATCGTCCGCTTGACGGTGCTGTTTCTCAACCTGTTCATCACGCCCCTGTGGTATCTGCTGGTGAAAAACCCCGCCACCCTCCCGGCTCGCCTGGATTTCCTGCTGGTGCAGGAGGAATACTACGTCCCCCTTATCCTGCAGCTGCTGCTGGTGGAGTTCATCGTGGACATTCTGAAGCTGGCCTCCCTCAACACCCCCGACGCCCTCAGCAACTCCTTCAGCATGCTGGGTGCCCTGATATTGGGGGACTTCGCCGTCCAGGCCCGGTGGCTGGTGCCGGAGGTGCTGGTGTATATGGCCTTCGTGGCGGTGGTGAACTACGCCCAGCACAGCTACGAGATGGGCTATGCCACCAAGCTGTGCCGCATGGGATTGCTGCTGCTCATCTGGGCGGCCAACTGGTGGGGCTTTGCCATCGGCGTGGTGGGCATCCTGACCCTCATCGCCAGCACCCGCCCCATCCTGGGCCGCAGCTATCTCTATCCCCTCATCCCCTTTAATCGCCAGGCCATGTGGAACATGCTCCACCGCCGCCACATCGACCGGAATAACACGTAAAAAGTACGGGACGGCTCACGCCGTCCCGCTTTTACATTCCCTTATCCCGCCATCTCCAGCATGTTGTCGATGAAAATGCCATACCCCTGGGTGGGGTCGTTGAGCAATACGTGGGTCACCGCGCCAATAAGCTGCCCGTTCTGCAAAATGGGGCTGCCGGACATACCCTGCACGATGCCGCCGGTAGCCGCCAGCAACTCCGGGTCGGTGACACGCAGCAGCATGTTCCGGGTGTTCTGCCCGCCGCCGTACAGCCGCAGGATTTCCACGTCGTATTCCCGGGTGTCGTCGCCGCTGACGGTGCAGAGGATGGTGGCGCGGCCCGTGGTCACCTCATCCGGCGAGGCCACGCTGACGCTGTCGCCATGAATAAACTCGCTGCTCTCCAGCGTGCCGAACACGCCGCCGTCGGTGTTGGCGGTAAGGGTGCCCACGTCCCGCTGCCGGGAAAAGTCACCCTTCAGCTCTCCCGGGTCCCCCTTTTCGCCCCGCTTCACCGCCTTCACGGAGGTCTCCATAATGGCGCCGCCGCTGAGGGTCATCAGCGCCTGGGTGTCCACGTCGGTAATGCCGTGACCCAGCGCGCCGTAGGTGTGGCTCTCCGGGTCGTAGTAGGTCATGGTGCCGATGCCGGCCATGCTGTCCCGAATCCAGGCCCCCAGCCGGTAGGTGCCGTCAGAGGCCAGCCGGGGGGTCACGGTGGTCTCCATGGTTTTGCCGCCCCGGCGGTAGGTCAGTGTCACGGGGCTGCCCCCGTTTTGCGCCAGAAAGGATTGCAGACATTCAATGGAATCGATATGGGTGTCCCCGATTTGGAGCAAAAGGTCTCCCGCCTTAATGCCGCAGTCCGCTGCCGGCGCATCGCTGACGCTGACCACCAGCGCCCCGTCGGAAAACAGCTTGATGCCCACCGCCTTGCCCACCGGGATCAAGGTGCGTTCACCGCCCTCCGCCCAGGCCACCGTAAGGCAGCCCACGGAGAGAAAAAGGGATAAAAGCCATGCCAGGGGACGCTGTACGCTGCGTTTTTGCCGCATTTCATACAAAAAAATCACCCCGCCGTTGTCGAAGTTGTCGCCGACGACAGGGCTAATTTGCGCCAAAAGAGGACAGAATATGACCGTTAAAATTTGCTGTATCAGGAAATGGAAAGATTAGCCTTTTGTCAATGCAGACGCCAAATCACGCCCGCCATATAGCACACGCAGGATTACCACCGTGCTGCGCGCCTTGTCTACATGATAGATGACGCAAAAGCGATCCACCGTTACCATCCGCACAGCCCTTTCCGGGGGATAATCCAGTTCCATTACTTTATACCGTTCAGGCATTTGGTGCAGCGACAGAATTTCCCGCTCAATTCGGCTAATCTGCCTTTCAGCATTGACGGGAGACTGAAGCGCATAGGCAATGTAATCATATATTCCCTGCAAGTCCTCCGCGGCTTGCCGGGTGATTTCAACGGCATATCGCATGTTCATCGTGCTCCCCGCAGTTGGGCAAACACATCCTCAGCGTCCATCACCCGCCCGGCGTCTGCGTCGGCAAAGCCCTTGTCAATCTCTTCTTTCAGCTGCGCCGTGGTCATGATGCTGATATCCGGCACAGGGAAATCCGGCAGCTTCATCTCAAAGGGGATGCCCCGCTGTAATATGATTTGCTTATAAAACATATTGATGGCGCTGGAAACCGGGATACCCAACGCCTCCAGAATACTCTCGGCCTGGTTCTTCACCTCCGGCTCAATGCGCGCATAGAGGTTTGCAGTCTTTGCCATAGAGCAGAACTCCTTTCACTCTGTTTTACTCTATTATACACATTTGTCCACACAATAGCAATACACACGACGCCAAAAAATCCCCTGCCATCCTCGCGGACAGCAGGGGAATTTGTATCAGTATCAATCAAAACCGATCCTTATTGTTGAAAATCTTCAAAATCTCGTCAAAGGAACGGTCCAGCTCCTCGTCGTCGGGGCCCTTCTCACCCTCCGCCTCGTTGAGGGGCTGCAGGGTGGGCTTGGCGGCAGGAGCGGCCTCGGGCTGGGCGGCGGGGGACTGGAACTTGCCCTGGCCCTCGTCGAAGCCGGTGGCGATGACGGTGACCCGGATTTCGTCGTCCAGCGTCTCGTCGAAGGTGGCGCCGAAGATGGTGAGGGCGTCGGGGTGGACGGCTTCCTGCACCAGCGTGGCGGCCTGCTCCACCTCCTCCAGGCCGATGTCCATGGAGCCGGTGATGTTGATGAGCACGCCCTTGGCGCCGTTGATGGAGGTGTCCAGCAGGGGGGAGGAGATGGCCATCTTGGCGGCCTCCTCGGCCTTGCCCTTGCCGGCGGCCCGGCCCACGCCCATGTGGGCATAGCCGGCGTCCTTCATGACGGCGGTCACGTCGGCGAAGTCCAGGTTGATAAAGCCGGTGTCGCGAATCAGATCGGAGATGGACTGCACTGCCTGGCGCAGCACGTCGTCGGCAATCTCAAAGGCGTTGGCAAAGGTGATTTTCTGGTCGGTGGCGTATTTCAGCCGCTCGTTGGGGATGATCACCAGGCTGTCCACCTTTTCCCGCAGCTGGGCGATGCCGCCCTGGGCGTCCCGCATGCGCCGCGCGCCCTCCCACTTGAAGGGGGTGGTCACCACGCCCACGGTGAGGATGCCCTGCTCCCGGGCGATTTCCGCCACGATGGGCGCCGCGCCGGTGCCGGTGCCGCCGCCCATGCCCGCGGTGATAAACACCATGTCGGTGTTCTCCATGGTCTTGGCCAGCTGGTTGCGGCTCTCCTCGGCGGCCTTGCGGCCCACGTCGGGGTTGGAGCCGGCGCCCTTGCCGCCGGTGAGCTTCTCGCCGATCTGCACTTTATAATTGGCGCTGGAGGCGTTGAGGGCCTGCTTGTCCGTATTCACGGCCACAAAATCCACGCCCTGCATACCGCCGCGTACCATGCGGTTCACCACGTTGTTGCCGCCGCCGCCGACGCCTACTACCTTAATGCTGACGACGTTCTCGGTGCCGGTTTCCAGTCCGAAAGCCATATTGGTTCCTCCCTGCGAATTCAGTCGAAACGGGGCAAACGCCCCGCAAATCACTATATATTGGTATTGTATAACGGTTTTTCCCCCGGGTCAAGGGGTATCATGGGATTTACAAAAAAAGTTTACAGGCGGGAGAAGCCCCCCGCCTGCAAAGCAACGGTTTCCGTATTACCGCGGTATAAAGCTGACCTTGCCCTCCTGGGTCATGTCGATGACGCCGCTTTCATTGGCCTCCAGCCGCTGCACCACCGCCAGCAGATAGTCCAGCTTGTAGTCGAAGTCGGCGTTGTAGCGCAGCACCACGTCAAACCGGTCCATATACCGCATGGTCAGCAGCGCCGGGTCGTCCAGATACAGGGCCTGCACCTGTGGCAGCATCTCCTTTTCCTCCAGCAGCGGCAGCAGCGACAGCAGGGCGTCCAGGGCGTATTCCTGCCCCTCCGCCACCGCCAGCGGCGCGCCCACGGCGGGATCAAGCGGCGTCACACCCACAATCTGGGGATAGGCCTCCCAGAAGGAGGGGGCCACCTTTTCCACAATCTTGCCATGGCCGCTGAGGAGCCACACGCTGTCCACGCTGCGCACCGCCACCGGGGCCGTGCATTCCGTGACGTAGATCCGCAGCGTGTCGGGTATCATCCGCCGAATCCGCACCGTCTCCACGTAGGGCAGGGCGGTGGTGATGTTGGCGGCCACCTTGTTTTTGTCCAACAAAAACAGGTTGTCGCCGCGCTCCACGCCGCTGGCCTCCGCCACCTGGGCCTCCGTATACCGCACCTGGCCGGTGACCTCCACCGTGTCCACTTTGAAGAACAGCGTCAGCGCCACAGCGCCCGCCGCCGTAATCAGCACAAAGCACAGCAGCCGGTAGAGAAAGGAAAACTGCCCGCTGCGCCGCCGTCTGGCGTATTTGTTCCGTTTGGCCACGATGAAATCACCTGCCTTTCCTTGGTAATGTGGGGTATCTCCATTGTATCAGCCGTCGGCCACAAAATCAATATGCCCGCCCAGGGCCCGAATATCCCTGGCGATGTCCTCATAGCCCCGCTGAATGTGTTGGATTTCGTCAATGGCGGAGGGCTCCTCCGCCTGCAGGGCCGCCACCACCAGCGCCGCGCCGCCCCGCAAATCAGTGGCGTGCATCTCCGCGCCGTGGAGGGCGTCCACGCCGTACACCACCGCCGTCCGGCCCTGGCAGCGGATATGTGCCCCCATGCGCCGCAGCTCCGGCACGTGGCGAAACCGGCTGTCAAACAGGTTTTCCACTATCATGGTGGCCCCGTCTGCCCGGCACAGTGCCGCCATCAGTATGGCCTGGGCGTCGGTGGGAAAGCCGGGGAAGGGCGCCGTGGCAATGATGTTGGCCCCTTGCAGCCGCTCCGGCGCACGCAGGGCCAAAAAGCCCTCCTCATGCCGCAGGTTGCAGCCGCACCGCTGCAACACCCGGCACACCGCCCCCAGGTGGCGCTGCTCCACCCCCAGCAGGCCGATTTGCCCGCCGGTGGCCGCCGCGGCGCAGAGATAGGTAGCCGCCGCAATCCGGTCGCCGATGCACCGATGATCACAGCCGTGGAGGGGCTGTTTGCCTACCACCGCCACCGTGTGGCCTCCCGCGCCGCTGACCTGTGCCCCGCAGCGGATTAAAAACGATTGTAAATCCTGGATTTCCGGTTCCCGTGCGGCACCGCTCAAGATGGTGGTGCCCGCCGCGCCGCAGCCCGCCAGCAGAATATTTTCCGTGGCACCCACGCTGGGGATGGGCAGGCTGATTTCCGTCCCGTGGAGATGCCGGGCCCGGCACAGCAGCCGCCCGCCGTCTTCCCGAATCTCCGCCCCCATGGCCCGCAGCGCTTTCAGGTGCAGGTCGATGGGCCTCGGCCCCAGCTGGCACCCGCCGGGGTAGCTCAACGACGCCTCCCCGAACCGGGCCAGCAGCGGCCCTAAAAAGATAACGCTGGAGCGCATTTTCTCCATTAAGTACCGGGGGATGTGGCAGCCGGTCATCCGGCTGCTGTCCACCACCAGGTCGCCGCCCTCCCATCGGACGGCGCAGCCTAAGTACTGCAATATCTCCGCCGCTGCGTCCACGTCGTCCAGCCGTGGGCAGCAGCGGATGCGGCAGGCGTCGGCGCACAAAATGGTGGCGCTGAGAATGGGCAGCACGCTGTTTTTCGCGCCCTGCACCGCAATCTCTCCCCGCAGCGGCCTGCCGCCGGCAATCCGTAAATGGCTCAAACCTCTCCCGCCTTTCCATCGCTTTACGCCATCCTATGCGCAGCGCAGGGAAAGGGGTGCATGGGAGAGGATTGCTGTTTTATGGTATGCTTGTCAAAAAGGCTTATTTCACCAGGGCCATCACCGTGCGGTAAATCTGCTCCGTGGCGTCGGGAATCCCCAGGGACGCCATGCCCCGGGCCATGGCTTCGTGCTTGGCAGGGTCAGTCACCACCGCCGCCGCGGCCTCATAGAGCCGCTCCCCGGTGGCCTCGCTCTCCAGCAGCACCACGGCGCCGCCGTGCTTTTCCAGAATCCGGGCGTTTTTCTCCTGGTGGTTGTTGGTGACGTAGGGGGAGGGGACAATTACCGCCGGCATCCCCAACGCCGTCAGCTCGCTGATGGTGCTGGCTCCCGCCCGGCAGATCACCAGGTCGGCGGCACGCATCACCACCGCCATGTCGTAGATGTATTTCCGCACGTCCAGCGCCGGGCAGTGGAGATTCCGCTCCGTCATGGCCCGGTCCATCTCGTCCCAGCCCCGGTCGCCCACGGCGTGGATGTGGTGGAAGGGGAAGCCCTCCGCCTTCTCCCGGGCGAAGAAGTCCAGCATGTTGCGGTTCATGGTGCTGGCCCCCAGGCTGCCCCAGAAGGACACCACCAGGGGCTTATCGTCGGCAAGCCCCAGCTTTTCCCGGGCCTCCGCCTTGGAAAGGGTGAAGAAATCCCCCCGCACCGGTGTGCCTGTCACGGCCACCTTGTCCGGGTGGCGGTAGTGCTGCCGGCAGTCCTCAAAGCCCACCATGATCACGTCGGCGCTGCCCTCCAAGAGCTTGGTGGTCAGCCCCGGCACCATGTTGGACTCATGCACCGCTGTGGGGATGCCCCGCCGGGCCGCCGCCTTAATGATGGGGTAGCTGGCGTAGCCCCCGGTGCCCACCACCAGGTCGGCAGGGAACCGGTTTAAGATGGCGGCCGCCTCCCGGCGGGAGGTAATCATGGTCCGCGCCGTGTGCAGGTTGTGGCCGATGGCCTTCAAAGACCGCTGAAAGCTGGCAATCTCAATACCGGCGTAGTCGTACCCCGCCTTTGCCACCAGCTTCCGCTCCATGCCGTCGGGGGTGCCCACAAACAGCACCTCCAAGTCGGCAATGCGCTCCTTCATGTAGCCCGCCAGAGCCAGCGCCGGGTTGACGTGGCCCGCGGTGCCTCCGCAGGTAAAAATCACTTTCATGGCCGTTCTCCTATCCGTTTCTCGGCGCGGGAATCTGCCGCGATACGCTGAGCACAATGCCCATTTCCACCAGCTGCAGCATCAGTGCCGTGCCGCCGTAGCTGAAAAAGGGCAGGGAGATGCCGGTGGCCGGCACCAGCCCCGTCACCACCGCGATGTTCAAAAACGTCTGCAAGCCCAGATGGGTGATGATGCCCACCACCAGCAGCGCGCCGAAGCGGTCCCGGGCGTGGAGGGCGATCCAGAAGCCCCGGATGATCAGCAGCGAGAAAATCAGCATAATCACGCAGGCGCCGATGAGCCCCAGCTCCTCGCACACCACCGCGAAAATAAAGTCGTTGTGCTCCTCGGGCAGGTACAGGAATTTCTGGCGCCCCTTGCCCAGCCCCACGCCCAGCAGGCCTCCGGAGCCGATGGCGATCAGGCTCTGCACCATCTGGTAGCCGTCGTTGATGGGGTCGATCCACGGATTTTTCCACATGTTGATGCGGCTGGCGCCGTAGGAGATAATGCCCTTTTCCACCAGCTTCACGTACAGCACCGCCACCACGCCCACGCCGCCGAAGCCCAGGCCGATCATCCAGCCCGGCAGACCGCCTACCGACATCATGATGATGCCCGTGCCCACAATGAGGATGGCGCCGGAGAGATGGGGCTCCAGCAGCATCAGCACGGCAATGGCCGCCAAAATGAAAGCGTAAGGCAGTACGCCCTGCCGGATGGTCAGCATCTTCTCCTTCTTCTTGGAGATGCTGTCGGCAAAGTAGACAATCACCGCCAGCTTGGCGATCTCCGAGGGCTGGAAGGTGAACACGCCCGGCTTGCCCAGCCAGCGGGTGGCGTTGTTCACGGTGACGCCCACGCCGGGAATCACCACCAAAATCAGTAAAAACGCGGAAACTGCCATCAGCGCCATGGCGGCGCCCCGCCAGCGCTGGTAGTTGACCTTGCCCACAAACAGCATGGCCACAAAGCCAGCTACGGCGAAGATCAGCTGCCGCTTGAAGTAATAGGCGGCGTTGCCGGACTCATAATAGGCCGAGGGGAAGCTGGCGGAGAACAGCATGATGAGGCCGATGGCCGTCAGCAGCACCGTCAGCAGCAAAAAGGGCAGATCCATAGCGCCCTTGCCGGCCAGCAGATTCTTCCGCTCCGCCTGCCGGCGATGCTCTATGGCCTCCTGGGACAGTTTCCTCTTTTCCTGTGCCATTTCCCCGCCTCCTTTCTGCCGTTTTTCAAATCATTCCTGCCTTCTCCTGGGGGAGAAGGTGGCCCGAAGGGCCGGATGAGGGGCGTGCGGACACGGCGCCGCCGGTGGCGGATGAAGCGTGTCCGCCGCAAGGCAGCGGCCCGATTTTCATGGCCCGAAGGGTCTGGAAATCGGTCTGCCGCAACGAGGACCGACCCCGAAACCCCACCGGGAAAACACGCCCCTCCGTAGGGCGGGAC